>JAUNSP010000030.1 GCA_030539155.1 Clostridia bacterium | reverse complement strand
TGCGTACAGCTACTTCAGTTTTCGTCCCGTTTTGGCGGCTTGGTAGCACTTTGAATATATAAAACGCAAGAAAACATAATGAGTTTAAATAATACAAAAGCAAGAATTTTACAAGTTCTTGCTTTTGTTATGTGAGTATAGTGGGTTTGTCAAGGCTAGTGTGTGAATTTTTTAAATTTATTTTTTTGATATGGTAATATCTGGTAAAAACAACTAGATATTACCTTCTTTATTTAATTTTCAATGTGCATATTTATTATATATCTAAATATTTAGTATATCTTTTCCCAATATGTCAGTTAATTGGGACTGTATAATTTTAAAATTTTGTAAAAGTGTAAAAATGAAAAAACAAGCAAAAAAACTTGCATTTACTGGAAAAATGTGTTATAATGTATATTGTAGTACCTTATACTTAGTTTTTGGAAATCTTTACACTGCAAAGACTCAGTTTAAGGAGAAAAAAATAGGAGGTGTAACTATGACAAAGGAAAGAAAACAAGAAATCATTAATACTTATAAAAGGGAAGAAAACGATACTGGTTCTCCAGAAGTTCAAATTGCTCTTTTAACAGAAAGAATTAATGAATTAACAGAACATTTGAAGGTTCACAAAAAGGATAATCATTCAAGAAGAGGAATGTTTAAAATGATTGGTGCAAGAAGAAGTTTATTAAATTACTTAATCAAAAAAGACATTCAAAGATATAGAGATATTATTGCTAAATTAAAAATAAGAAAATAATTTTTAAATGGTACATAAATAATATTTAGATAACTATACTATAAATAAGGAATGAGTCAGAAAATTTTTAGATAGGAAAAGCAAATTTTCCTATCTAAAAAAGTATTATAATAATTATAATATAAGTTAGATGGTAGCTTGTATACAGAAAATTATATATTATACAATTTTTTATATAGAGGTTACAGTCTAAAAAATATAATATTATAATACTTATATCAAAAAAAGAAAGGATTGATTAAAAGTATGTATAAAAAATACGAAACAAAATTTGCAGGAAGAGATTTAAGCATAGAAACAGGAAAAATAGCAGAATTAGCTAATGGAAATGTAATAGTCAGATATGGAGAAACAGTTGTTATGGTAAATGTTACAGCTTCAAAGGAGCCTAGAGAAGGAATAGATTTCTTTCCTTTATCAGTTGATTACGAAGAGAAACTATATGCAGTTGGAAAAATTCCAGGAGGATTTTTAAAGAGAGAAGGAAAGCCAGCTGATAAAGCAATATTAACATCAAGGGCAATTGATAGACCATTAAGACCATTATTTCCAAAAGATTTTAGAAATGATGTAGTAGTTGTTGCAACAGTATTATCAGTAGAACAAGACAATTCACCAGAAATATGTGCAATGGTGGGGGCTTCTTGTGCACTTAGTATATCTGATATACCTTTTGGAGGACCAACAGCAGCAGTAAATGTTGGATATATTGATAATGAAATAATAGTAAATCCAACATCTAAACAAAGGGAAAACAGTAAGCTTACACTAACTGTTGCCGGAACATTAGAAAAGATAACAATGATAGAGGCTGGAGCAGATGAGATTCCAAATGAATTGATGCTAGAAGCGATAAAGAAGGGGCATGAGGAAATAAAGAAAATTTGTGAGTTTATAAAACAGATAAAAGATGAAGTTGGAAAAGCAAAATTTGAATATACTTCATTTGCAACAAATAAAGAAGTATATAATGAAATTGAAGAAAAATTTAAAGATAGAATGTATAAAGATGTACAAGCTTTAGATAAAGAAGTTAGAGATGAAAATATCTCTAAATTGACAGAAGAAATCAATAATTACTATATCGAAAAATACGGTGAAGAGGTAGCATTAGAAAGAAAAAGAGATATAGCTGATAGTATCCACGATTTAGAAAAAGCTTGTGTAAGGGAAATGATTTTAAAAGAGCATAAAAGACCAGATGGAAGAAAAATTGATGAAATAAGACCACTTTCTTGTGAAGTTGGAGTATTACCAAGAGTTCATGGAAGTGCGATATTTACAAGAGGTCAAACACAAGTAATGTCAATAGCAACTTTAGGCATGATAAGTGAAGAACAAGTATTAGATGGCATAGATGAAGAAACAAGTAAAAGATATATGCATCATTATAATTTCCCATCATATAGTGTTGGAGAGGCGAGGCCATCAAGAGGGCCAGGTAGAAGAGAAGTGGGACATGGAGCTTTAGCTGAAAAGGCTTTGGTACCAGTTTTACCTTCAAAAGAAGATTTCCCATATGCAATAAGGGTTGTATCTGAAATTTTAAGTTCAAATGGTTCAACATCACAAGCAAGTATATGTGGAAGTACATTAGCACTTATGGATGCGGGAGTTCCTATAAAGAAACCTGTAGCAGGAATATCAACAGGATTAGTAACTAACAAAGAAAATCCAGAGGATTATATAATGATAACAGATATTCAGGGAATAGAAGATTTCTTTGGTGATATGGATTTTAAAGTTGGAGGAACAAAGGATGGAATTACTGCAATCCAAGTAGATATAAAAAATGATGGATTAACTTATGAAATAATAAGTGAAGCTTTTGAAAGAACAAAAAAAGCAAGGGATTATATATTAGATGAGATAATGTTAAAACAACTTGAGGCTCCAAGAGATGATTTATCAAAATATGCACCAAGAATTATTACCATTACAATTAAGCCGGAAAAAATCAAGGATGTAATAGGTTCAGGTGGAAAAACAATAAATAAAATAATTGCTGAAACAGGAGTTAAGATAGATATTTCCGAAGAAGGGCAAGTATGTATTTATACAGAAAATCCAGAAGAAGGAAATAGAGCATTACAAATGGTTGAAGATATTGTTAGAGAAATTGAAATTGGAATGATATATACTGCAAAAGTAGTTAGAATTGCAGCATTTGGGGCATTTGTTGATTTAGGTGGAGGAAAAGAAGCTTTACTTCATATATCAAAAATTTCTAGCAAGAGAATTGAAAAAGTTGAAGATGTTTTGGCGTTAGGAGATGAAATTCAAGTAAAAGTTACTGAAATTGATAATCAAGGAAAAGTCGCAGTATCTATGAAAGATTTAGAAGTAAGATAAAAAACAAATAATATATACTACAATTAAGAGGTGGAGTTTTTAGAAGAATTCTTAACCAATAACAAAAATATAATAAATTTAAAAAAATTTGTTGTATTTATAAATAATTAGTAGTATAATAAGTGAGAAGTAGATTGTTATATTAAAACAATTTATCACTTTTTGCTAAAACAATAAGGAGGTAGAGATGGAATATTTATATATTCTGCAACAATCCCTAGTATGGATTGTTACAATATTTTGGGTATATCAAGTAACCATAAGTATTTGTTCCTTAATTAATTTTAAAGACAAACCAATAATCGAAGAGAAAAATAATAGATTTATGGCTATAATACCAGCGCATAATGAGGCAAATGTAATACAAAATTTAATAGAGAGTTTGAAAGGGCAAAATTATCCTAAAGATTTATATGATATTTATGTAATTGCAGATAATTGCACTGATAACACGGCGGATTTAGCAAGAGAAGCAGGAGCTATTGTATATGAAAGATTTGACGAAACAAAAAAAACAAAGGGTTATGCTATGCAGTGGTTTTTAAAACAAAAAATAGAAGAAGACGCACCATATGATGCATTTTTAGTATTCGATGCGGATAACATTGCAGATAGTAACTTTATCAAAAATATGAATAAAAAACTTTGTCAAGGAGAGGATGTTGTACAAGGATATAGGGATATTAAAAATCCTACTGATAACTGGATTACATCAGGATATGCAATATTTTACTGGACAATGAACAGATTCTACCATTTAGCAAGGTATAATGTGGGTCTTTCCCCATTAATAAATGGTACAGGGTTTATGGTTAAATTTGATTGTATTAAACCAGATGGATGGAATACTAAAACTTTAACAGAAGACATTGAATTCTCATTAAAGAGAATGATTGTGGGCAAGAAGTTAGGATGGGCTGTTGATGCAGTAGTTTATGATGAACAACCAACAGGTTTTAAACAATCTTGGACACAAAGAACAAGATGGACAGTAGGGCATATGCAATGTATAAAAGAGTATACAAAACCATTGGCAGTTGCAACAAAGGAAAATAAAACTTTAATGAATTTAGATGGATTACTATATATTGTGGGAAGTATACCGATGTTTGTAGTAACTGTTGGATTGTTACTTATAAATGTTTTAATGTATTTAGGTAATGGAATGACAACTTATGATTTTATTGTGAATGTAGCTAGATATATAATACCTACTTTTCTATTACCAATACTTACAGCAATTCTTATTATGAAACTAGATAAAAAACCTATTAAAGAAATGAAAAAAGGCTTGTTATATTATCCATTATTTTTAGGGTCTTGGCTTGCAATAAACTTTAAATGTTTATTTAAAAGGGATACTAAATGGGAGAAGATTGAGCATGTTAGGAGTGTTAAAATTAACGAAGTAGTTTAATTGAAAAATAATTACAATTTTGAACAGCGTTAACTTACGTTTTAAACGCGGTTACATACCAACGTATGCGCCCTTGCCTTTAAAACATAAGTTGCCTTGTCAAAATTTAATTCTTTTCCAATTAATATGAAGAAATGGTTAATGATTCAGTTGAAAAATAATTACAATTTTGAACAGCGTTAACTTACGTTTTAAACGCGGTTACATACCAACGTATGCGCCCTTGCCTTTAAAACATAAGTTGCCTTGTCAAAATTTAATTCTTTTCCAATTAATACAAAGAAATGATTAATAGTTTAATTGAAAAATAATTACAGTCAAAAATATAAATAAATGTATAAAATCACCTTTTTTAGATAAAAATATGTCTAAAAGAGGTGATTTTTTCTATGAGAAATAAATATATAAAGGTATTTGTTTTCATTTTATTATTTTTAATTTTGGTCGTATACAATGTATTTTTTAGAGGTGATGAGATTTATGCACTCTCTAGATATGGATCTAGTGGAAGTGAGGTTACACAAATACAAACGAAGTTAAAGAGATGGGGATATTATAATGGAACAATAGATGGAATTTTTGGTAGTAAAACATTAGCAGCTGTAAAATATTTTCAATCAAAAAATGGGCTTACTGTTGATGGGATTGCAGGAACTCAAACACTACAGGCAATGGGTATTTATACGTCATCCTCTGGGGGAGGAGCAACCTCTAATTCAAGTAATTTAAATCTCCTTAGTAGACTTATTTATGCTGAGGCAAGAGGGGAACCGTATGAAGGTCAGGTTGCTGTTGGAGCAGTTGTTTTAAATAGGGTCAAAAGTAGTCTGTTTCCAAACACAATGGCTGGAGTTATTTATCAATCAGGTGCATTTTCAGTAGTAGGTGATGGACAAATAAATTTGACACCAAATTCAACTGCTAGGAAAGCTGCACAGGATGCATTGAATGGTTGGGATCCAAGCTATGGTTCAATTTATTATTTTAATCCGAATACTGCAACTAGTAGTTGGATATGGTCAAGACCTTATGTAAGAACCATTGGAAAACATAGATTTTGTAAGTAAAAGGTGAGAAATTACTCACTTCTCACCTCTACCTTCACTGTTGCATTATCAGTAGAACAGTATAACGTTATAGTTTTACCTGTTTTATTAATAAATTTTAGGTCTAGATAATCATATGCAACAGTAGCATCCTTTCCCTTTTCAATATATGCAACTTTTTTACTATGTTCATGTCT
This sequence comes from Clostridia bacterium, assembly GCA_030539155.1. Taxonomy (GTDB): domain Bacteria; phylum Bacillota; class Clostridia; order TANB77; family CAG-508; genus JAUNSP01. Next base: position 10,593 of record JAUNSP010000030.1, on the reverse strand, counting down.
TTCTGTTACAGTAATATTTGGAACTTGGAGTATTGCAGCATATAGTGTACTACTTACTTGGCATTTTCCACCACCCAAACCTTTAAATTTTTTACCATTAGAATCTAATACATCCGCCTTTAGATAACCATCTTTTTTTGTTGAAGGACCAACGGTATTACAAAAAGAAAAAGTTGCATTAGGTTCTACGACTGCACCATTTAATTTTTCACATGCAATTCTAATATTATTCAATCTATTTTTTTCTTTATCTAGAATTTTAGTACTATATTCAGATAGTGTAGTTTCTTTAGGAGGTTGCACATTTTCTGAAGTCTCTCCATGGATGTTTGTATCTGTACTTAATTTAGTTGCATCAAAATTTTCAGCAGTTTTTTGATTTTGATTAGTATTGGCGTCTGGTTTTGCACAACCACTTAGAGAGAAACAAACAAAAATAGATAAAAAAATTATTTTTAACATAAAAATTCCCCCTTATATAATTTAGTATTAGCAAAAAAATATATATTATGTTGATAGATATTAACAAAAAATATGAGGGTAAAATTATTATTAGATTATAAAACTACTCTCTTATTTCCTACTGTATAGTTTTATTTGTAAATAACCACCAATACAATATGGTATAAATAAAAACAGTTATATTGCTTGAATATCATTTCCTTTTATGGTATAATATAGAATATTAGTAAAAATATTGAAATTTACGAAAAGAGAGGAATGATAGATTTGAAAAATAAAGCAATAACTGCAAGGGAAGTTGATTTCGCAAAGTGGTATACGGATGTTGTTAGAGCGGCAAGATTAGCAGCATATTCAAATGTAAAAGGATGTATAGTAATAGAACCAAATGGTTATGCAATTTGGGAGCAAATGCAAAAAGTGCTAGATGAAAAATTTAAAGAAACAGGACATCAAAATATTTGTATGCCAATGTTAATTCCTGAAAATTTAATGAAAAAAGAGGGAGAATTAATAAATGGATTCGCACCAGAAGTGGCTTGGGTTACAATGGGTGGACAAAAACAATTAGAGGAGAGAATGTGTATAAGACCAACCTCTGAAACTTTATTTAGTGATTATTATGCAGGTATTGTAAGTTCATATAGAGATTTACCAAAAAAATATAATCAATGGTGTAATATTTTGAGATGGGAGAAAGAGACAAGACCGTTTTTGAGAAGTAGAGAGTTTTTATGGCAAGAAGGACATACCATCCATGAAACAGCAAAAGAAGCAGAAATCGAAACTATGAAAATGTTAAAGATATATGAGGATTTTTATAAGGAGTATTTAGCAATTCCGGTAATAACAGGAAGAAAAACGGAAAAGGAAAAATTTGCAGGAGCGGAGTATACATACACAGTTGAAGCATTAATGTATAATGGAGTATCGTTACAGGGTGGAACAAGTCATTATTTTGGACAAAAATTTTCAAAAGCGTATGACATTTCTTTCACAAATAGGAATAATGAGCAAGAATTTGTTTATCAAACTTCTTGGGGAGTTGCAACAAGAATGATAGGTGCTTTAATAATGGTACATAGTGATGAAAATGGTTTGGTTTTGCCACCTAAAATTGCTCCAAAACAAGTAGTAATAGTTTCTATAGGAGATTCAGATAAAGTTAAAAATATATCAAATAAAATTTTGGAGGAGTTAAAAGGGGCAGGAATTTCAGCGTATATAGACAATTCAGAAAAATCACCAGGATTTAAATTTGCAGAAGCAGAAGTTAATGGAATCCCAGTTAGAATAGAAGTTGGTGAAAGAGATTTGGCAGAAAATAAGATAACTTTTGCAAGAAGAGATACTCGTGAAAAAATGACCGAAAATATAGATATAAATGTAGCAGATTATGTAAAAAGTCTATTAAATAATATTCAAGATAATTTATATAATAAAGCACTACAAAGAAGAGATGAATTAACATATGAATGTATTGATATTGAAGAAGTTAAAAAAATCATGGATACAAAACCAGGTTTTATAAAGGCAATGTGGTGTGGCGATGAAGAATGTGAATTAAAAATGAAAGAAATCAAGGGAACAAAATCGAGATGTATTTTAGAAAATGAAAAACATATCCACGATAAGTGCATAGTATGTGGAAAACCAGCTAAAGAATTAGTTGTATGGGGAATACAATACTAAAAATTGAAAGGAAGTATAAAGAATGATAGAGATAAAATTAAAAGATGGATCAATTATGAACGCTGAAAAAGGAAGTTCTATTATTGAAGTTGCAGAAAAATTAAGTAGTGGTTTAGCTAGGGTTGCAACTTGTGCAAAGGTTAATGGTGAAGTTAAAGATTTAAGATGTAAATTAGAAGAAAATTGTGAGCTTAATATTTTAACTTTTGATTCTGATGATATAGATGGAAAAAAAGCTTATTGGCATACAACTTCTCATATCATGGCACAAGCTGTTAAAAGGTTATTTCCGAGTGCCAAATTTGCAATAGGCCCATCAATAGATAATGGATTTTATTATGATTTTGATATAGAAAAACCATTTACAGATGATGATAAAGCAAAAATTGAGGTGGAAATGAAAAAAATAATAAAAGAAGATTTAAAAATTGAAAGATTTTCTTTACCTAAAAAAGAAGCTTTAGAACTTATGAGAGATGAGCCATATAAACAAGAATTAATAAATGAATTACCAGAGGGTGAGGAGATTTCATTTTATAAACAAGGGGATTTTGTAGATTTATGTGCTGGTCCCCACCTAATGAGTACAGGGAAAGTTAAAGCAGTAAAAATTTTAACATCATCAGGTGCATATTGGAGAGGAAACGAAAAGAATAAGATGTTACAACGAATTTATGCTATTTCGTATCCAAAGGTAAGTCAATTAGAAGAATATTTGAATTTAATAGAAGAGGCTAAAAAAAGAGATCATAGAAAATTAGGAAAAGAATTAGGCTTATTTATGATTGCACCAGAAGGACCTGGATTTCCATTCTTCTTACCTAAAGGAATGAATTTGAGAAATGCCTTAGAAGATTTTTGGAAAAAAACTCATACAGAAAATGGTTATGTGGAAATAAAAACTCCAATAATGTTAAATGAAGAATTATGGCATCAATCAGGACACTGGGATCATTATAAAGATAATATGTACACAACTAAAATTGATGATGTTGATTTTGGAATAAAACCAATGAATTGTCCAGGAGGAATGATAGTATATAAAAATGATATGCATTCATATAGAGATTTGCCAATAAGAGCAGGGGAATTAGGATTAGTACATAGACACGAAAAATCAGGGGAATTAAATGGTTTATTTAGAGTAAGATGTTTTACTCAAGATGATGCACATATATTCTGTACACCAAAGCAAATAGAGCCAGAAATATCAAATTTAATGAAATTTATAAATAAAGTATATAGTGAAGTTTTTGGTTTTGAATATTCTGTAGAATTATCAACGAGACCAGATGATTCGATGGGATCAAATGAACAATGGGAGCTAGCAGAAGGGACACTAAAAAAAGTATTAGAAAAATTAGAGATACCATATGAATTAAACGAAGGAGATGGAGCATTTTATGGTCCTAAAATAGATTTCCATATAAAAGATTGTTTGGGAAGAAGTTGGCAATGTGGAACAATACAATTAGATTTTCAAATGCCAGAAAGATTTGATTTAAACTATATAGGTGAAGATGGAGAAAAACATAGACCAGTAATGTTACATAGAGTAATATTTGGAAGTGTAGAAAGATTTATAGGAATAATAACTGAACATTTTGCAGGAGCTTTTCCAACATGGCTTGCCCCGGTACAAGTAAGGGTATTATCAATTGCAGATAGCCATATAGAATATGCCAAGAAGATAAAGAACGAATTAATTAAACAAGGAATTAGAGTTGAATTAGATTCAAGAGAAGAAAAAATAGGTTATAAAATCCGTGAAGCACAACTTCAGAAGATTCCATATATGTTAATTATAGGGGATAAAGAAGTGGAGGCAAATGCAGTTGGGGTTCGTTCAAGAAAAGACGGAGATATAGGTCAAATGCCAGCTCAAGATTTTATTCAAAAAATAAAAGAAGAAATTGAGAGTTTTCAAAGATAGATTATTAAATAATTATAATGAATAACTTACAATTTTTTGAATAAAATATTATTAGCTATTGACATTATTTTGAAATTGTATTATAATGAATATAGCGAAAGCAAATAAGAATTTAAGTAATTTTTCAAAAAAACTCAAAAACCCCTAGACTATCCTCTAGGGGTTTTTACTTTAATCATTAAATTCATCTAATATTAGAAGAATAATAAATAAAGTTAAGAATTTAAGCAAATTCTTCAATATAACTCACCTCTTCAATACCTTAAAGAATGTTTAGATATTATAATACTTTCTTTTAAAATTGTCTATGAAATTCACAAACAAATTACAAATATTTACATTTCTTTTATAGAAAGAATATGAAAATGTTTATATTACTAGGTTATAACGAATAATTTACAATTTTTTCAGTAAAAAACATCGAAACAAATATTATGTTGACAAAAATTGGGGTTTATGCTATAATATACAATATATCCCGTAGTAAAAAAGGTAACATATAATGGTGCTACCTACTACTCCATATAGAGTTAATTTATTAATTTTATATGTAACTAAATAACTTTTTTGTTTAAATAAGGAGGAATCTTCATGAAAAAAAGATTTTTAAATTTTGCAATTATTTTAATTTTAGTGATTACTATGATACTTTCAGAAAATCATCAGTATACAAACAAAATGGTAGTAGAAACATTTAATAAAGAAAGTTATGCAAATCAAAACATTAATAATGATATTCTTATAGGTTTTGTAATTGGAAATAAAGCATCTTTTGGAGAATCAATATATTCAAGATATTTTCATTTAGAAATAGGTGATGATTTTCCAGAGGTTCCAACTGTATATGTTGCAAAAAATTACATTCATGATGGTTGGATTGATGAAAAAGGTAATGTTGTTACAGAATTTCCTGAAAAAGTAACTGAAACCAAAACATATACTCCAGTATCAAAACTTGGAAATTATGGAAAACCTATTGACATTGTTTTTGACTCAGGAAAATATGGATATTTTACAGATATAGAAGAAGGTGGTTATACAACAAGTGAATTATTAACAATTACTTCTGCTGTAGGTGAAGAATATCCTAATGCACCTGAATTAAAATCAGTAGATAAAGGGTATGAATTTGACTATTGGAGAGATCCTTTAGGAAATAAAATTAAAGATTTTCCTAATATGGTTACAGAAGAAGGTAGATATACTGCAATATGGAAAATGAAAAATTCTTCAACAACAGAACCAAGTGAAGAACCAACAGATGTTCCAACTGAATCAGTAGAACCAACACAAACACCAGAACCAACAGATATTCCAACTGAACCAGAAGAATCAAAACCAAGTGAACTATACACATATACATTTAAAGCAGGAAGTAATGGAAAAATAAATGGACAAACTGGTGATGTAAAATATATTGTTAAAGAAGGAGATTCTTTCCCAACAGTACCAACAGTAACTGCTAATAAAGGATATATATTTGCAGGATGGATAAATGAAAATAAAATGGAAGTTGAAAGCTTTCCAAGTATAGCAGAATATAGTCAAATATATGTAGCAACTTGGGTAAAAGGTTTTACAGTTTCATTTAAATTAAATGAAGGTATTCAAAATGTAACAATGAATGGAGAGTTTTCAGAAAGAATTTTGGAATATGTGAAAGATAATAGAGGTAATATTATTGAAGTTTATGATAATGGAACACTATTAGTTCCAACTAATTCTAATTTTAGTCAGTATTCATTGTCAACATTTGCAGTTCCAACAATAAATCTTGCATCTAATAAATATGCTTGGTATGAAAATGGAAGAAAAATTTCAAGATTTCCAAGAACATTTACGAGTTCTAAAGAATACATTTTAAAGTTAAATTCACAAAGGTAATTTAAAAACAAAAAAGATATATTAGTAAAAGCTCCTAAAGGTACAATTTTGTATTCTTTAGGGGCTTTTTATTAATTGTTATCTTGAATGTTAGCAATTATTCATAAAAAATGATAAACAATATAAATTATATAAAGAAGCGGGACGAAATTTTTACATTCCCTTTTTTTGTGCCAAATTATTGATATTTTTGACATAATATGGTATACTTGTATAAGTGTTAAAATAAACAAAAACTAACAGAGGTGAATGAATTGAAAGATAAAATTGAAAATATTAAAAGAAGTGTTTTAGAAAAAGTTAAAAAAATTGAAGATATTAAAACTTTAAGTGATTTAAAAGTAAAGTATCTTGGTAAAAAAGGTGAATTAACAGCTGTATTAAAAGAAATGGGAAAACTTTCAAATGAAGAAAGACCTATAATCGGAGGATTAGTTAATGAAGTAAAAACTGTTATTGAAGATGCTATAAAAGAAAAAGAAAATGAAATTAAAAATAAAGAGTTACAAGAAAAATTAAGTAGGGAGAGTATTGATATAACTTTACCCGCAACCCAAATTCCAACAGGAGCACCAAATATTCTTGAAAAGGTAATTGAAGAAGTTGAAGAAGTATTTATGTCTATGGGATATGATGTAGTTGATGGACCAGAACTTGAAGAGGATAAATATAATTTTGAATTGTTAAATATTCCAAAGGGACATCCTGCAAGAGATGCACAAGATACTTTTTACATAGAAGATGAAAAAGTATTATTAAGAAGTCAAACTTCACCTGTACAAATTAGGGTTATGCTTGAAAATAAAGGGGAAAAACCAGTTCGTATGATTTGCCCAGGAAAGACATATAGAAGAGATTCTGATGATGCAACACATTCACATCAATTTATGCAAATTGAAGGGTTATTAGTTGATAAAGATGTTAGTTTATGTGATTTAAAAGGAACATGTGATGTTATAGCAAAAAAACTATTTGGAGAAGATTGTAAAACAAGATTTAGACCAAGTTATTATCAATTTACAGAGCCTTCAGTTGAGATGGATATTTCATGTTTCAATTGTAAGGGAAGTGGATGTTCAATTTGTAAAAACACAGGTTGGATAACAGTTAGTGGAGCTGGAATGGTACATCCAAATGTTTTAAGAAATTGTAATTATGATCCGGAAAAATGGTCAGGATTTGCATTTGGTTTTGGAGCAGAAAGAATGGCAATGTTAAAATACGGAATAAATGATATCAGAGCGTTTTATCAAACAGATTTAAGAGAATTAAAGAGATTTGATAGAAGGGAGGACTAAGAAATGGTTAGTTTAAATTGGGTAAAAGATTATATTGATTTAACAGGAGAAGAACCAAAAGCTCTTGCTGAAAAGGTTACTAAAGCAGGTATTAATATTGAAAAAGTTGAATCAGATTATATAGATAAATTAATAATAGGAAAGATTATAGAATGCGAAGCACATCCAAATAGCGATCATTTACATTTATGCAAAGTAGATGTTGGGAATGAAATTTTAAAAATAGTATGTGGAGCACCAAATGCAAGAAAAGACCTGAAAGTTATTGTCGCGATGGTTGGAGCAAAACTTCCTGATGGAGAAATTAAAGCTGGGAAAATTAGAGGGGAAGAATCTAATGGAATGTTATGTGCTTTATACGAATTAGGAGTTGAGCCTAAAACAGAAGAAAACTATGATAAGGGAATTCATGAAGTTGAAGAGGAAATCCAAGTAGGTATGGATGCAAATTTATATTTAGGAAAATCTGATACATTATATGATTTAGATATTCATAAACATAGAAACAATGATTGTTATTATCACATTGGATTTGCTTATGAAATAGGATCAATAATAAATAAACCAGTTACTTTGCCAGAAGATACAACATCTCCAATAAATGAAAACGTAAAAGATAATATTACTGTTGAGGTTGAAACTGAAAAGTGCCCTTTATATGTAGCAAAAATGGTTAAGAATGTTAAAATAGGGGAATCTCCTAAGTTTATTAAAGAAAGATTACAAGCAGTAGGAATGAGATCAATAAATAATGTTGTAGATATTTCAAACTATGTAATGCTTGAATATGGGCAACCTTTACATTTCTTTGATAAAGAAAAATTAGGTAATAAAATTGTTGTAAGGGATGCTAAAGATAATGAGGAAATAATTACTTTAGATGAGGAAAAGAGAGTTTTATCATCCAATGATATTGTTATTACTGATGGAGAAAAGTCAGTTGCAATTGCAGGGGTAATGGGTGGAAAAAATTCAGATGTAGATGAAAATACAAAAAACATTTTAATAGAATCTGCAATTTTTGATAGCACAAGTATTAGATATACTGCAGCAAAACTTGATTTAAGAAGTGAAGCTTCAATTAGATTTGGAAAAGGATTAAACTTTGAATATACATATAAAGCAATTGATAGAGCATGTCATTTATTAGAAAAATATGCAGGAGGAGAAGTTTTAACAGGAGAGGTAGCTATTGATAAAATTGATAAAACTCCTAAAAAGGTCATAGTAAAGAAAGAACAAATTAATAAATTATTAGGATTAGAAATTTCCGCAGATGATATGGAAAAAGAGTTAAAAAGAATTGATTTTGAATATAAAAGAGAGGGAGAAACTTTTGACATAACAATACCAAATAGAAGATTAGATGTTGATCCAAATGTTAATGATATTGCTGAAGAAATTGCAAGATTATATGGATATCATAATTTAGTTTCAACTATGCCAAAGGTTGAAACTAAAAGAGGAATTTATGTAGGGGATATAAAACTTCGAAAAGAGATTTCAAAAAGATTAAGAACTCTTGGATTAAACGAGTGTAAAACGTATACCTTAACAAGTCCAGAAATGGCTAAAACTTTTAATTATGAACAAAGAGAAAAAATAAATTTGCCAAACCCAATGGGAATTGATAAAAGTATTTTTAGAACATCACTTATTCCATCATTATTAAACATTTATAATTATAATAAAGCAAGAAAAGTAAAAGATGTTTTATTATATGAAATAGCAAAAACATATCAAGCATCTTATGAAGAGGATACAAAAGTATGTATGCTTTTAAAAGGAAATTACTTATTGAATGATTGGAAGGGGTCATCTAAAATTGATTTTTATTTAGTGAAAGGATTAGTTGAAAACTTATTTGATTATTTAGGTTTAAAAGGAAGATATAGTTTTGAAAAGGCAGAAGTTGAGGATATGCATCCAGGAATGACAGCAAAAATTCTTTTAGATAGAAAGCCTATTGGAATTATTGGAAGGGTTCACCCAAGTAATTATAAAGATGAAATTTTTATAGCAGAATTTTCATTAACAAGAATTTATGAAAAAAGTATTAAACTTTTAAAATATAAAGAAGTTTCAAAATATCCTGAAATAGAAAAAGACTTAGCATTTATAGTTGACAAAAATGTTCAAAGTGCTGAAATTGAAAACATTATTAAAAGGTCAGGTGGAAGATTACTTACAAAAATAAATGCATTTGATGTTTATGAGGGAGATAATTTAGAGCAAGGAAAGAAATCGATTTGTTATAATTTAACTTTCCAAGATGAAACAAAAACTTTAACAGATAATGAAGTAATGGAAGTATTTAATAAAATTATTCAAATGGTTGAAAAGAATATGGATGCAAAGTTAAGAGATAAATAGATATAAAAATAAAAAAAACTGATAAATAGAAAATATCCTAAATATCAGTTTTTTATTTTTTTAGTAGTTTTGGAATTTATTATTTTTTATTATGTCTTATAATAACTACTTATATAAATATTAAAAAAATTTATATAATAGGTATACTATGATTTTAACTATTGAATAATAAACACTGTGCCCTTTGGAACAACAATTTCATATTTAGGTGTAAAAAGTCCATTTATCTTTTGTAAAGTATATGTAGTAATTTTTACAGTGGGTTCTTTACAGTTGTCTGACTCATATAATTTTACTTCCCCAGTAAATATGTTGTTGGTACAATTTATTGTTCCATTTTGAGTAATAAATTGGTAATCGTCACCATTTTTTATTACATAAACATTTTTACTTATTTTTTCTTGTTCAAATTTTTCTAAATTTTCTATACTCTCATTTTTTTTAGAAAAGAATATTGGTAATAATATTGCTATGATTAATGGAATAAGTGCTATTAGAGTTAATTTTTTACTTCTGCACCTTATAGCGATATAACCATGATAAAAAAATCCTATTATTGATAGAAAAAAGATTATTACTTGAAATGCTCTTATATACATAAAAAGTATATCCATATAAATTCCTCCTTAAAATTTAATTATAAAATTTAAGTGTTTATAGTTACTTTTGTCTCAAAAAAATCTATGAGCTTATTATAACATATTATGTTACAATTATCAAGTGCTTTTTTAAAAGTTTTCAATTTTTGGTGTAGTGTTGCAATTGATGTGAAACAAAAAAATATAAAAAAACAAATTATTTACATTTTATATTGATATTTTTTTAAAAATGTGATAATTTATTCTTGTAGATAGACAAAAAGAAAGAAAAAACATTTAAAAAATATATAAATGGAGGAAAAAAATATGGATGCAAAGTTAAGAGATAAATAAAAAAGGTATAGAAATCAAA
>JAUNSP010000078.1 GCA_030539155.1 Clostridia bacterium | reverse complement strand
TTATTATTATTGTTGTTGTTATTGTTATTCTTATCTGACATAATAAACACCTCCATAATCCTTATTATAACTAAAAAATTATAAAATATTCAAAGCTATTTTAAAAATTTAAAAAAAGTGCTATAATTATTATTAAAATATGATATAATGTATTATAGATTAAAGGTTACAATTATTTTGAAATATAAAATTCAAAGTTTTAGAATTGGAGGAAAATTATGGAATATGTAAATGAAAAATTACAAAAATTTAATAAGGAAATAAGAGGAAAAAAGATTGCAATTATTGGACTAGGAGTCAGTAATATTCCAATTATAAAATATTTAAATGAAAGCGGTGCAAATATAACGGTATTTGACAATAGGTCAGAAGAAGAAATCGATATGTCAATAATAAAAAAATATAACTTAAAACATTTTTTTCGGAGAGGAAAATTTAAAAAATTTAAATGGATTTGACATGATTTTTCGTTCACCAAGTTGCAGGCCAGATAGACCAGAAATAATTGAGGAAAAGAAGAGAGGTGCAATTTTAACATCGGAGATTGAAATTGTAATGAATTTGTGTCCTTCAAAGATTATTGGAATTACTGGAAGTGATGGAAAAACAACAACGACAAGTATAATATATGAAATTATAAATAATTTTTTACAAGAATTTTCAATAGGAAATTGTTATTTAGGTGGAAATATTGGAACACCACTTTTTGAAAAAATTAAAGAATTTACACCAAACGATGTTGTGGTATTAGAATTGAGCAGTTTCCAACTAATGGAAATAAAGAAAAGCCCTGATATAGCTGTGATTACAAATATTTCGCCAAATCATTTAGATATACATAAGAGTTACGAAGAATATATTGATGCGAAAAAAAATATATTTAAATTTCAGGATGAAAAAGGTATACTTGTTTTAAATTATGATGACAATATGACACGACAATTTATAAAAGAGGCAAACGGAAAAGTAAAATATTTTAGTAGAAAAGAAAAATTAGAAAATGGTTGTATTTATGATAATGAAATTATTAAATTGTGTAAAAATGGAGTAAGGAGGCAATTATTTTCTAAAAAAGATGTGTATTTAAAAGGGGATCATAATTTTGAAAATATTTGTGCTTCAATTTGTGCAACGGAGGAAATTGTAAATATAGAAACTATTATTTCCACTATAAAGGAATTTAAAGGAGTAGAACATCGTTTAGAATTTATTAAGGAAATAGAAGGAGTTAAATGGTATAATGATTCAATTGGAACGAGTCCAACTAGAACTATTGCCGGATTAAATTCATTTGATGAGAAAGTTGTTTTAATTGCAGGGGGATATGATAAAAATTTAGATTATACACCTATTGCGAAACCTATTATCGATAATGTAAGTTCATTAATATTAATGGGTGGAACGGCTGATAAAATTTATGACGTTGTTGTAAAAGAATTAAAAAAAGAGGGAAAAACAATGCAGATATATAAATGCAAAACTTTAGAAGAAACGGTAAGTGTTGCCGCCGAGATTGCTAATAGAGGAGAAATTGTATTATTTTCACCAGCGAGTGCAAGTTTTGATTTATTTAAAAATTTTGTAGAGAGAGGTAATAAATTTAAGGAGTTAGTAAATAGAATTAAAGGTTAGAGAAATGAAGTGAACTCAAATTATTAGACAAAAAAGTTTAATAAGGAGGGTTCATTTTAAATTAAAAAATTTTGGTGTGTGAATAAATATGAATAAAAAAATTTTTATAGTTAATAATAAATTTGAGAAAGGAATGATTTATAATGAAAGTAAAAGATTGTATGTGTGATAGCGTTGTTTGGATATCACCAGATGTTAGTGTTTGCGATTGTGCAAAAATTATGAAGGACAAGCATGTAGGATGTATTCCAATATGTAATGATAATAAAAACGTTGTTGGGGTAATAACTGACAGAGATATTATTTTAAGGTGTACTACATTTAATACAGATTGTAAATGTACCCCTATTAGTGACGTGATGACAACTAATATTTGTTGTTGTCCTTCAGATGTTGATTTAAAAGAGGCAGAGAAATTGATGTCAGAAAACAAAGTAAGAAGATTACCTGTTGTTGAAGATGATAAGATTGTTGGAATTTTAACAATCGGAGATTTAGCATTAGATAATAATGTGGAGGCAGATAGAGTTGGTAAAACGTTAGAAAATATTTCTTCTTCAAAAGGAAACCAGATAAACAATTCTTAATAATTTACATTATTTTACAATAAACTATTGACAAAAGTAAAAAAAAACATTATAATAGATTTGCAACGATAAATATAAAAAGAGTAAGAAGGATGTGATTGTATGAATATAGAATCTACATGGTGGGAATATACAAAAGAATATGTATATGGAACACGTGAAAATGTGTTTAACAAGGAAAAATTAATTAATTATTTCTATGAGAACCAAATTATTGAACGGAAACAAAAAGAATTAGAAAATGAGGGTCTCGAAATTGTAGTAGGACCATGTTTTGTGACGGACAATAAGTCTGTAAAGGTTGGCTTTTGTGTAAGAAATAAACAGAAGTAATAGCAGAACAAAGAGAACAAAAATAAATGGATTGATTTATATAGTTTATAAAATCAATCCATTTGTTATATAAAAAGGAGATTTAATATGTCGATGGATATAAAATATTGGATTAGAGTATCAAAAAAAATAATTATATTTATAATATCTTTATTTCTAGTTTATCTTGGTTTTAAACTAGCTATATTTTATATACCTTTTTTAGTTGCGTTTTTATTGGCCTTACTGATAGAACCTATCATAAAATTTTTTATGAAAAAGACGAAGTTAACAAGGCGAACAAGTGCAATAGCTGTATTCTTAATAGTAATATCAATAATTGTGGGATTACTTGCATGGGGAATAACAACATTAGTTTCTGAAACATCTAATTTATTAGCGATGCTAAATGGATATTTTGAGAGGGCACAAAATTTAATAGAATCTGTTATACAGAAAGTAAATGTAGGGAAGATACAGTTATCATCACAAATAATTGATATGGTTAAAGAAACAATTTCTCAAACATTAGGAGACATATCTAATTGGAGCAAAAATATATTATCCTCAATTGTCAATGGAATGAAGTCTATACCTAAAATGGGAATTTGTGTTGTTATTACATTTCTTGCATTATATTTTATTGTAACAGATAAGATATATATGCTAGATCAATTAGAGCACCATTTGCCAAAAAAATGGGTATCAAAATTAGGAACCCATTTAAGGGATTTAATTAGTAGTTTAGGAGGTTATATAAAGGCTGAGTTTATACTCATTATTATTTCATTTATTATATCGCTCGTTGGATTATATATTTTCAAAATTTTCGGACTTAATGTCAATTATCCATTATTAGTAGCTTTGGCGATAGGTTTTATCGATGCACTACCTATATTTGGTTCTGGAACGGTGATGATACCTTGGGCTGTAATTTCTAGCTTATATGGAGATTATAAGTTGGCTATAGGGATAATATCACTATGGATAATAATGTCTATAGTAAGACAATTTCTAGAGCCTAAAATTGTAAGTGGTAAATTAGGAATACATCCTATTTTTACGCTTATATCAATGTATACAGGATTTAAATTTTTTGGAATTATTGGATTATTATTAGGGCCTATTATATTAATAGTATTGAAGAATATTTATGGTACGGTTATAGATGAGGGGATTATCAAATCCATGTTAAACGAATGAAAAGCAGCATCTTACGTCGTTAATTAAAATTAAAAAAACTTCGACGTACCAACGTACGCCTTCATCTTTTTAAATTTTAATTGCCTAGTAATATACTACTTTTGCTTCGTTTAACTTTATAAGGGTGAAATATTAAAAAAACGAATGAA
>JAUNSP010000077.1 GCA_030539155.1 Clostridia bacterium | reverse complement strand
CTTTTTGTTGTAAAGTATTATTAGATATTGTAATATTAATAAATTTATGATATCGTATATATAGAAATATATTTATACAAGGAGTGAGAATATTGGAAAAGAGAAAAGATTATATTAATTGGGATGAATATTTTATGGGGGTTGCATCATTATCTGCACAGAGGAGCAAGGATCCATCAACTCAAGTGGGGGCGTGTATTGTGAGTGTTGATAATAAAATTTTATCAGTTGGATATAACGGTGCAGCGTGTGGATTTGATGATGAGGAAGTTCCGTGGGATAGAGAGGGTGATTTTGAAAAAACGAAATACCCGTATATTTGTCATGCAGAATTAAATGCAATTTTAAATAATAAGGGATCTAGATTAGATGGTGCTAGAATTTATGTTGATTTATTTCCTTGTAACGAGTGCGCAAAAGCAATAATTCAAACAGGTATAAAGGAAGTTATATATAAGTCTGATAAGTATAATGGAACTCCAGAAAATATTGTATCAAAAAAAATGTTAAATTATTGTAATGTCAAGTATAGAAAATATAATGAAACAGGGAGAAAGATTACTATTTCTCTATAAAGAAAATTAGTAATTATTATTTATAAAATTGGTATGAATTTTTATGTTTTTTACTTAATACAGAAATTATTGTTTAAAGAAATTTTTACTTTAATTAATTTAACATAAAAATATAATAAAACGTATGAAAAATCAAGGGTGTTTAATAAATTAAAAAATAAAAAAAATTTTTAAAAAATTTTTTAAAAATGCTAAAAATAGAGATAAACTTATATTATATACAAAAAATGGGAAAATGAAAAACGGATAAATTCGTTGAAATACTAAGATAATCCTTGAATTGAAACATAAAAACTAAGCGTTTGACATTATAAATAAAAGGGAATATAATATTTTCATACAAATAAAAAAGGGGGAGTAGTAATGCAAATTATAAAAAGAGATGGAAGAATTGCCGAATTTAATGTGGAGAGAATAGTAAAGGTAATTTCTTTAGCAATGCAAGCAACACCAGGGGGAATCGACATAGAATTAGCAAATAAAATAGCGCTAAGTATAGAAAAACAGTTAGAAAACAAAATACAAACAACAGTATATGAAGTACAAGACTTAATTGAGAAAAAATTAATGTCATCAGCCAGAAAAGAAGTAGCGCAGAGTTACATAACATATAGGTATAATAGGGATGTAGCGAGAAAATCAAAAACTAAGGAGATTTTCCTAGATATAATTGAAACAAAATCTAATGATATTACAAGGGAAAATGCAAATATGAATGCAGATACTCCAGCAGGAATGATGATGAAATTTGCAAGTGAAACTACCAAACCTTTTGTAGATGATTTTTTACTTACGGAAGAGGCAAGAAATGCTTTTAGAGCAGGATATATACATATTCATGATAAAGATTATTATCCAACAAAATCTTTGACATGTGTTCAACATCCGTTAGATTTATTATTAAAAAATGGATTTAGGGCGGGACATGGAGCATCAAGACCTGCAAAGAGAATAGAAACAGCAAGTATAATAGGATGTATTTCAATGGAAACAGTACAAAATGAAATGCATGGGGGACAGGCTATACCAGCATTTGATTTTTATTTAGCACCTTTTGTTAGATTAACTTATATAGAAGAATTAAAGAAAATGGAAGAATTGCAAGAAACGGATTTATCTAAGTATTATGATGCGGAGGTTAAAGATTTTATAAGGAAGGATCTAAAAGGTCTAGAGGGAGTGAAAAGATACATTCAATCAGCAGTAAATTCAACAGTGTCAAGAGTTCATCAATCAATGGAGGCTTTTATACATAACATGAACACAATACACTCAAGAGGTGGAAATCAGGTTGTATTTAGTTCAATAAACTATGGTACAGATACTTCTGCTGAAGGAAGATGCATAATCAGAGAACTTCTTCTTTCTACTGAAAGAGGAGTAGGTAATAACGAAACTCCAATATTCCCTATACAAATTTGGAAAAAGAAGAGGGGAATTAATTATACAAAAGAGGATAGAAATTATGATTTGTATAAATTGGCTTGTAGAGTAACAGCTAAGAGATTTTTTCCAAATTTCTTAAATTTAGATGCAACTTTTAACACTCATGAAAAGTGGGATCCTAAAGACCCAAATAGATATTATTATGAATGTGCAACAATGGGATGTAGAACAAGGGTCTTTGCTGATAGACATGGTGAAAATACATCTATAGGTAGAGGAAATTTATCATTCTCAACAGTAAATCTAGTAAGATTAGCAATAGAATCTTCTAAAAAAGCACAAGAACAACTTAATCTAGGATTTGATTTAGGTAGAGGTAGCGAAGAACATATGACTGCTCAATACAAAAAAACAGTTAAGAAGATATTTATGAGTGAACTAGAGCAATATACAGATATTGTATCTAGACAGTTATATGCAAGGTACAAATTTCAATGTACGGCTGTTGCAAAACAGTTTCCGATGTTAATGTCTGGATTATGGGAGGATAGCGAAAAGCTGAATCCAAACGATGTTATTGAACCAGTTTTAAAACATGGGACTTTGGGAATAGGCTTTATCGGATTAGCTGAGTGTTTAACGGTACTTACAGGAAAGCATCACGCTGAGTCAGATGATTCACAAAAATATGGAATAGAAATAATTAAATTTATGAATGGATTATGTGAAGGGTATTCAGATAGGTATGATTTAAACTACTCACTTCTTGCAACACCAGCAGAAGGCTTATCTGGAAGATTTACTAAAATAGATAGAAAAGATTATGGAACTATTTTGGGAGTAACGGATAAGGATTATTATACAAATAGTAATCATGTTCCAGTTTCATATAAATGTACGGCTGAACATAAGGCGAAAATAGAGGCACCTTATCATGCGATGACAGGTGGTGGACATATATTCTATATAGAACTTGATGGAGATGCAACACATAACCCTGAAAGTATAGAAGCCGTAGTAGATTTAATGGATAAATATAATATGGGATATGGAAGTGTAAACCATACAAGGTCAAGATGCATGAAATGTGGGTTTGAGAATTCAGATGCAGACTTAAAAGAATGTCCAATGTGTGAGAGCACACAAATTGATACTATACAAAGAATTACAGGATATTTGGTAGGTACGACAAATAGATGGAATAATGGAAAGCTTGCAGAATTAAAGGATAGAGTAACACATACTTAAAATAATATAACGAAATTAATTATGCATAATAAAGATATATAACAACAATATCTTTTTATAGGGGGCGAAGATATGAAAGTTGCAGGATTTTATGATGAGAGTATATCAAATGGGGCAGGGGGACATAGAGCGGTACTTTTTGTAAGTGGATGTCCACATCATTGCCCTGGATGTCATAATAGAGAGGCACAGGATTTTTGTTTCGGTACAGATTTTGAATCTAGTGAACAAAAATATTTAGATAGCATTAAAGAAAATTCAATATTAAAAGGAATTACAATAAGTGGTGGTGAACCGTTATGTAAGGAAAATATTGAGGAAGTGTATAAATTTATAAAAGATGTGAAGAAAATCAGACCAGAACTTGATGTTTGGTGTTATACAGGGTATACGATAGAGAAACTTAAGGAAAGAGATGATGAGATTACAAATAAAACTTTAAAGGAAATTAATACACTTGTAGATGGTCCTTTTATACAGGATAAGAAAAACCCTACTTTGAGGTTTAGGGGATCCGAAAATCAAAGAATTTTGGATGTACAAAAGTGTATTAAAGACAATATAATTGCAGAAAAGAATATAGTATAATAGTAAAAATCGGACAAATTTTAGTAAATTTTGTCCGATTTTTATAGTGCGACGGGCATGTCGTTTTAGTTAATTGGTGAAAGTCCATAGTGGAGG
>JAUNSP010000029.1 GCA_030539155.1 Clostridia bacterium | reverse complement strand
TATATTGGGTTAGAAAAAAAAATAAAAAAAATGCCCACTTTTACTTGACACAAACAAATGGTTGATATTTTTTGAAGATATATTGACATATAGCATAATATATGTTATAATAAAAAGGATGTTTTTTTGAATTAATATTTTAAATATATAATTAATATTTTAATTTACTATTTAAAATAATTAAAAGGAGGGATATATTTTTTTTGATTTATTATTAAAAGCAAAATATGGATTTTATATTATAATAAAAAAGGAGAATGTTTTATGAATACAGATATAAAAAATGTTATAATATTCGCATCGAATAATAAAGGTAAAGCAAAAGAATTATATAAGTGTTTAAGGGAATTTAATATCATTTTGTTGAGTGAAATTAAAGAGTTAGACAATTTTATCATCGAAGAAAGTGAGAACACTTTTGAGGCGAACGCCCTTAAAAAGGCAGAAGCTATATCGAAAGTTACGGATACAGCGGTTATAGCTGATGATTCAGGATTATGTATAGATGCATTTGATGGATGGCCAGGGGTAACAACTAAGAGATGGCTTGAGGGTACGGATAGAGAGAGAAATTTAGCAATTTTGGAAAAAATGAAGGGACTCTCGTATAAACAAAGAGGATGTTCTTATGTTTCTTCTGTTGTATTAAAAAAAGATGATAAAACGATATTAAAGAGTACTTGCGAATTAAGAGGGCATATTGCTTATGATGTTAGAGGAAAAAAAGGTTTTGGTTTTGATGAGATTTTTGTACTACCTAATGGTAAAACATTAGCAGAGTTAGAATTTTCAGAAAAGCAAGCCGTAAACCCTAGGACTAAAGCTTTACAGAATATTAGATATCAAGTTACACTATGGAACTATCCTTTAAGAATTTTAGGATATAGACATTCAGCAAAACAACAAGCAATTGAAAAAATCAATGCAAGGGTGGAAGAGTACAATAATAATAAATTATAAATAAAATATCAAAGATTCCCAAAAAAAGTAACAAAAAAAATCTAAGAAAAAATTTTTTCTTAGATTTTTTTTGTTACTTTTTAAGATGTTATTCCTCAATACTATCATCAGTATTGCAATCTGGACATTTTACGATTTTTTCACCGTTACAAATTCTGCAAGGAAAATTATTGTTTATGTCTTGATAGAAATACTCAAGATTAAAGAAAGAATTTGTAATATTACTGAAAGAAATACCAGAGGCAAGACAATTTGGGCATACTATAAATTTTGTATCTTTACATTTCTTACAATTATACTTTTTTTTCTTATTAAAAAGATTCATAATCATTTCTCCTTTTTATATTTCGATTTTAAAATATAAAACTACAAGTTACAATAAAATTATTATATCACTTTTTGATAAAAATGTCAAATGGTCACATATTTAAATATAATGAACTTTTTTAGTGAATTATTCATAAACTATTGACAATTGTTGTTTTTTTGAATATATTATATCATAGATGGTTAAGAGTTTAACTTTCTATATTAAATTTTAAATAAGGGGAAATACTTATGGACACAGTAGTATTAAAATTCGGAGGAAGTTCCTTAGCAGATAATATAAAGTTAAATATAGTAGCAAACAAAATAATTGAATTTTACAAGAAAGGAGATAAAGTTATAGTAGTAGTATCAGCCCAGGGTAAAACAACAGATAATTTAATAAAAGAATCTTTAGAGCTTACAGAAATTCCCGATAGTAGGGAAATGGATGTTTTATTAAGTAGTGGAGAGCAAATATCTATATCAAAATTATCTATAGTGTTGAAAAAATTAGGGTATGATGCAATATCTTTAACAGGTTGGCAAGCAGGAATTTTTACAAATGAGGTTAACCAGAATGCAAAAATAGAGGGGATAAATACCTCTAGAATAATTCAAGAATTAGATTTAGGCAAAATCGTTATAGTTGCTGGATTCCAAGGAATCAATAGAAAAAGCGATATTACAACTTTAGGAAGAGGGGGTTCAGACACATCAGCAATTGCGGTTGCTGCTGCAATAAAAGCAAAAGAATGTTACATTTTCTCTGATGTAGATGGTGTATATACAGCAGATCCAAAGAAAATAGTAACAGCAAAAAAAATAGAGAGATTATCATACGTAGAGATGTTGGAAATTGCGGATGAAGGAGCAAGAGTACTGCATAATAGATGTATTGAAATAGGAGAAAAATACAATATGCCAATAATTACAAAATCAACATTTAATAATAAACAAGGCAGTGTAGTTCAAGAAAAAATTGAGGATACAAATATAAAAAGTATAGTTAAGAATGACAATATCATATTTATTAATCTGAAGGGTGATAAATATTCAATTAATAAAATTTCTGAATTATATAAAATTTTAGATAATTCAGAAATATCCATTACAAATTTTATTAATAATAGTAAATACGATTTCGATGTAATATTTACTATTAAGAGTGTAGATTTAAATAAATTCCAAAAATTAATGGATACAGACCTAAAAAAATATATAAGTAGTTTTGCAAATGTAAGCAAAATTTCTATAATAGGTAATGGTATAATGAATAATAAAGGTATAGTGCAAAATATACTAAATATTATTGAATTAAACAATTTAGAAATATTTAATATCGAAATATCAAGTTTAAAAATATCAATCTTATTTAAGGATACCGTCCCAAACAATATATTAGAACAGCTTCATAAATTATTAATTGAGAGTTAAGTATTAAAATCTAATAGTTCTATAATTTGTACAAACTGCATATATTAATAAGGGGTGGTTTGATTGACTTTAGAAGAAAAGAGAAGTTTAAATAATACAAATGTTATACAAAATGTAATTTTGGAAAATAGGGAAAAATTAAGTGTATCAGGAGTCTTAGATGTATTAAGCTTTGATGATCAAATCGTTATTATTGAAACAGAATTAGGCTTATTAACGGTAAAAGGTGAGAATTTGAGAATAAATAAGTTGAACCTGGATAGTTCAGAGGTAGTAATAGAGGGAGAGATATTTAATCTATCATATAGTGAAAAAGATGTTATAAAAAATAATTCAGGTATTTTTAATAAAATTTTTAAATAGAAAATAGGTGAATAATTTGAATGAAATAATACTAACTCAATTATATTTATTAATTGTTTTTTGTATAAGTGGAGCTATCATAGGCATCTTTTTCGACTTTTTTAGAATATTGAGGAGACTTTTTAAAACGTCAGACTTGATGACAAGTATTCAAGACGTAATTTTTTGGATTTTAACAGGAATATTCTTATTATTTATCATATTTTGTTATAATGAAGGGGAAATTAGGAGTTATGTTTTTATAGGAATACTCTTAGGATTACTAATTTATTTCTTGATTTTTAGCAAAATAATTATTCGCATCAATTTATCCTTATTTTTGTCAATAAAAAAGTTCTTACCAAATTTTGTAAAAAAATGACAAAAAAAGAAGGATTTTAATATATTGTGTAGAAAAATAAAATAAGGAATTTTACTTTTTCCTATGAAAAAATATTTTCATATACATTAAAAAAGGAAGAATGAATGATGAAAAAAAGAAAAAAAATATTTAAAATAGTATTTTTGTTGTTAGTTATAATTTATGTGGGATATATCTTGATATCTCAACAAAAGATTTTGAATGAGTATAAGGCTGATACAGAAAAGTATGCATTGCAGATAAAGGATGCACAGGAAAACAAAAAAGAATTAGAGAGCTTTAAGGAAAATGTTGGGTCTGTAGAGTATATAGAAGGTATCGCACGTGAAAAACTTGGAATGTATTTACCTAATGAACGTGTTTATATTGATGTTTCAAAATAACTTTTGGTTTTATATGAATTAGATTTATGTCTTAATATTGTATTATAGATTTATTTTGTTATATAATAGGGTAGGAATTCACATCATATCCTATTATATAACATTGATATATAAAAATTTATTCTTTCTAGTCAAATATTATATAAGTTCGATTATATTTCTAATATTGAAATCCCAATGTGAAAATAATAAGATTTGAATATATTAAATAATGTTTTGGTATGGTGTTTTTTTGTGTGTAAAAAAGTGACATAATAAAAAATAAAGGGGGCAAAAAAATGGATATTGAAAAATATACATTAGTTCAATTACGTGAACTTGCAAAAGAAAACGAAATAAAGAATATAACAAGATTAAGGAAGGAGGAATTAATTATATCATTAAAAGAGATTTTTGATGGTGATTATGATATGGACAAGCCAGAGAAAATTAAAGTTGCTAATACAGAAAGAAGCGTACCAACTAATCCCAGTCAAAAGTATCAGGTCACAAATGATTCAGATACAATAATAGAAGGAATTTTAGAAATTTTGCCAGATGGATATGGATTTTTAAGGGGAAAGAATTATCTATCCACACCTAAAGATGTATATATTTCTCCTACCCAAATAAAGAGATTTAAATTGGACAACGGAGATAAGGTTAAAGGAATCTCAAGAGCTCCAAAAGAAGGAGAGAAATTTCCTGCATTAATATTTGTGGGGGAAGTTAATGGAGAGACTCCTGAAAATGCATTTAGGAGGAGAAAATTTGATGATTTAACTCCAATTTATCCTAATAAAAAAATAAAGCTAGAAACAGATTCTAAGGATTATGCAACTAGATTAATTGATTTGATATCGCCTGTTGGAAAAGGGCAAAGAGGTATGATTGTATCACCACCAAAGGTTGGTAAAACATCACTATTAAAGAAAATAGCAAATAGTATAACTACAAATAATCCAGAGATTGAATTAATAGTATTATTAATTGATGAAAGACCAGAAGAGGTAACGGATATGGTAAGGTCAATAAAGGGTGATGTTATTTATTCAACATTTGATGAATTGCCTGAGCATCATATTAAGGTCGCTGAAATGGTACTTGAAAGGGCAAAGAGACTAGTAGAACAAAGGAAGGATGTAGTTGTTCTGTTAGATAGTATAACAAGACTTGCCAGAGCTTATAATCTAGTCATTCCATCATCTGGAAGGACATTATCAGGAGGTTTAGATCCAAAGGCACTACATAAACCTAAAAAATTCTTTGGAGCTGCTAGAAATATAGAATTCGGGGGAAGTTTAACGATTTTAGCTACCGGTTTAATAGAAACAGGGAGTAGAATGGATGATGTTATATTTGAAGAATTTAAGGGAACAGGTAATATGGAAGTTCACTTAGATAGGAGGTTGTCAGAGAAAAGAATTTTCCCTGCAATTGATATTGCAAAATCAGGAACAAGAAGGGAAGATAAGTTATTGACACAAAAAGAGTTAGAAGTTATGTATGCCCTAAGAAAAGCTATGTCATCTATGAATACGGCTGATTTAACCGAAGAACTACTATCTAGAATTATTTCAACAAAGAATAATGAGGAATTTCTAGAAAAAATGAGTGAATATTTAAGGAAACAAAATTAACAAATTTTTTATAATTATATATTGACATTTTACATAAAAAGTTGTATAATATATCTATATTAAGGTAATAAAATTTAATAATGAGAGATTTACTTTATAAGATCAACATAAAAATAAGTTCTTAGTTAATAAGAACCAACAGGTGCCTTTATTAAATTTTAAAGAGATATCCAAATCCAACATGGATATCTCTTTTTTTTAGCGCACGAACAAAGACGTGGCATAGAAGAAAACTTAAAATGTTTGAGTATATTAATTATATCACTTTTGTTGTTTATTAAAACTGGATAGGGGATTGCTTTCAACAGCATCCCTTATTTGTTTATTATTTACATGTGTATAAATTTGTGTTGTTGCAATACTTTCATGTCCTAACAATTCTTGTAAAGCCCTAATATCTACATTACCGTATTGGTACATTAGTGTTGCTGCTGTATGTCTTAGTTTGTGAACAGAATATTTATTCACATCTAGACCAGCCCTTTGTAGTTCCTGTTTCACGATATATTGAACAGTTCTGTTGCTTATTCTTTCTTTTCTTTCACTTAAAAACAGGGCATCTCTTGAATTAAATTTAACTCCATCCCTTGGACGTATATCTAGGTAGTCTTTAAGAACTTTTTCACAAGCTGTATTTAAATATATTGTTCTTTCTTTATTACCTTTTCCTATAACATTTAATTTTAAATCATAGAAATCTATATCTTTAATATTAATTCCAACTAACTCGGATAATCTCATTCCGCAATTTAAAAATAATGTTACAATAGCAAAGTCCCTTATTTTATTCCTGTCTTTATCATTATCTTGAATCTTATGTAATAATTTCTCACTATCTTCCAAAGTTAGATATTTGGGCATTCTTTTTTCTAATTTTGGGGTTTCTAAATTTTGAGCTGGATTAATTGGAATTAGTTTTTTTAATGCTAAATACTTAAAAAATACTCGTATGCATGATACCTTTCTTGCTCTAGTTGCAGGCTTACTGTTAAACGAATTACTTAAATAGAATAGGAAGGAATGGATGTCATCTAAAGTTATTTTTTGTATTTCCTCTATACTCAAGTCTTTTATTATAATATCTTTTATTTCACTTTGTGTAGATATTTTATTCTTGTGCATTATATACTTTAAAAATGTATTTAAGTCATAATTATATTCTTTAACTGTATTTGGAGATTTATTTAGAATAGTTAAAGAATAGTCCAAAAAGGAATTTAAGTAAGAAGGATTATTTTCCATATCAATCATAATAACACCACCTATATAATATAAGACAATTATATCATATTTTTATGAAAAAAACACATAATATCAATAAATTTCATAAAAAGTATTGATATTTACATAATAATATGCTATAATATTCCATAGTAAATATTAACAATTTTATATTCAAATAGGATGTTTATTTACATCTTATTAAAGGAGGTTTTTTTATGATAAAACAAGCTTCAAATCTACAATTCTTGCCAGTTATAAGTAACTTACCAGCAGATATACTTAAAATTGCGGATAAAGTTACAGAGGGGCATGTTAATGATATTGTATACTTAAGGGAAGGTGCATTGAAATATCCATATAATTCTCTAAATATACAACAAGCATATTACCTTGAAATAGTCTATTATAATATTACTAATCTTATATATGAAAAATTATTATACTCTGAAGATGAATATTACGTAGATTTTAAAATTTCCGCATATAATGATTATTTCAGAGTTGATGCTTCTATTGGTCAAAGAACTCAAATTCTAGAAATAATTAAACACCCTAATGATATAACAATTTATATTAATTTTTCACATTCTTTTGAGGTAAAAGAGGTATTGATAAAACTTTTAAAACTAATAGGTGCGGATAAGATGATGGGGGAAAGGAATTTTAAGAAGATAATCAATTTAGATTTACTTAAATATAATGATAGTTTAGTTTCATTTGAAATCAAATGATAAAGAATTATATGATGGAATATAATGACTGTGATGTATAAAATATATTTTGTATGAATCTATTTAACACGGAGAAGATAATCTTCTCCGTGTTTTCGAATCTGTCATAGTATAATAATTTATATGTAAATATTTATAAGTTTGTTAAAAATATTTTATAAATTCTATTCCGAAAACTTTAAGATTCTATTGATAAGAAAGTTAAAACGTAAAATTATTATAAAACTATAAAAGGGAGTAGGGGCCTACTAAGTTTTGGAACATTAATAAAATGATTAAATTTAAATATTTAAAAAAATAAAAAAATATCTAAAGAAAAATAAAAAGTTATAAAACAGAAAGATAAATTTTAAAATAGAAAATAAAATTAAAAATAAAGATTTAAATTTTAGAATTTATAAATTTACAAATTCAAATTCTAAAAAATATTTTTGTGCAATGTTTAATTTTATAAAATCGTCTCTAAGGCATTTTTATATATAAAGAATAAAGGTACATGTCTAATATAATAATCTGAACCTGATAAGGATGTAATTATATGATTAAAAACTATACAATGACTTAAAAATAAGCATTTTTAAGAGATACCCAAAAACAGCTAAAAAGCACTAAAAAAGTGACGCACGAGAATCGATTTTAAGGCGTTTTTATAGTTTAGACATATAGTTTGTTGTCCTAAATATGGCTAAAATAGTGGCTTACAGCGGTTTTGGAAAAATTGACCAAATTATATTTTACTCCTATTCCTATTTGCACAAAAGTTTCATTTTGTGCAATGTTTTTAAGTTTAAAATACCTCTTTTTTTATCGCTTCTTATACTTCCCTGAGTTATTCTAAAAATTTATTCAAACGAAACTTTTTCCTCTTATTATATTTAATAAAATGTTACTTCTTATATTATTTATTTTTCCTTTATACTTTTCTTTCTAAAAGGTAAATATAAAAAAGCTATTTCAATTTTTTATTTTGAATTATTTCATACCCATCTCCTATTTTCAGTTTCAATACAAAAAACAGAACTATTTGTTAAGCTCTGTTTTATATAAATTAAAAACAATTCAATTTATTAATTAAAAGATTTTTGGAATAAATATTATCAATCCAATTATTGCAGCCCCTATTGTTAGAACCAGCACTGCAGCTGCAGAGATATCCTTTGCAAGCTTTGCCTTTTCATTTTTCTCTGGCATAACCATGTCAACCACTGTTTCAATAGCTGTATTAAATAGTTCTCCAGTAATTACCATTGCAAATAAAATAATACATATCACCCATTCTAAACAATTTATTTTAAATAATAAACCCGCTAAAATTACAAAAAGCATAATTGCAATATGTACTTTCATATTCCTTTCTGATTTAAACGACGAAATAAATCCTTCAATGGCATATTTAAAACTGTTTTTAATCTTTTTAACTTCTGCTTTCATCTCTTCTCCCCTTTTCTAATAAAAATTTTTCTATAAATTTGATATAGATAATTAAGTATGATAAGGATATTAAAAAACCCGCTATAACATCACTTGTGTAATGCGCTCCTAAATAAATTCTACTTATTCCAATTAAAATAATTAATATGCAAAAGAAAGACATTAAAGAATATTTCAAATAATTATTCTTTACATTCTTATATACATAATAGATTAGCAATCCATAAAAGGCTAAACAAACCATTGAATGCCCTGACGGGAAACTATAGCCTTTTTCTATTATCAAGTTAATATCAATAGGTCTAGGTCTTTGAAGTATGTTTTTAAATAATACATTTAGTCCATATACTAAAAGTAAATTTAACATTATTGATATACCTATTCTCTTATCTTTTATTACAATAAGAAGTAAAAATGATAACGTTATTAGACATATTGCTCCCCCTAAGGATGTGATAAATAAGACGACAGGGGTTATTTTATCTGAAATAAGATTTTCCAACAAAAAATTATACCCCACTTCATCTATAGCAATTATATCTTTATAAAAGACATTTTTCATGAAAATTATGAAACCAATTATACAAATAAAAAGTATAAACCATTCAAAATTTTTTAATATAAATTTTTTCATTAATCTCTCCCCTCCTCACTTATTTTTTCTATCGGACTCTTCACAAAAAAAATACTAATAAAAACAAAAAACAATGTTATATAAATCATAATCTTGATGTTGCTTGAAAAAGGGATTAGAATTAAAACGACTAGGGTTCGTAATAGATTTTCTTCTCCTTTTCCCTTTTTTGACAACATTTTTAATTTATGTTCATTATATATTAAATTCTACAAAAATACAATAATATTTATATAGAATTTAATACATATTTTATTACAAGGTTCCTTTTTCCTATTATATAAAAAATGACAAGAAAAAAGGCAGTAGAAATTCTACCACCTTTTCCCTTTTAAAATTTTTATTTAAAGATTTTAAGTTTCTCGTTCTCCCATTGCCCTTTATTTATGGGTTGGTCCTTAAGCCAATACGTCCTATATATCTTATTAGAAATTAAGTCCATAATATATTCGTACGATAGTACTTTTTCTTTCTTACGGTAGTAATCAATTGTTATAACATGACAGCTGCCATCAGATTTCTTTGATGTATTTCCTTTTTCACCGATGTTGTTTATTTTCTTTGTGTTCGAATAAACTTTTCTTATTTTACCTCTTTTAGTATTAACATTTAATCCTATTTCTGATTCACAGTGTCCAAACAGTACTTTATACCCTATATTTTTGGTAAGTCGTGTTGTTTTATTGTCCTTATTTATTTGAGTTTCAAAAAGAAAAATTGGGGATTCATCCTCATACCAACATTCTCCATAAAACTCAATGCTGATATTCTTGTAACGAATTGTAATATCATATAAGGTATATGCTGGAAATCCAAATATGTTCTCTATGGGGCTCGGGGAAAAATGTCCATAATTTAATCCAAACCATAATAGAAACAATATTTTGTTTAGTATTTCCAAGTTTTTGCAATCTTTCTGTATATTATATAAGTAATCATCGTAGTCTTCAAGAAAATCTTTGTTTTTAAATTCATCAAAATTATTTCTTTTATTTTCCTTAAATAAATTAATTAAGGTTTGAGGTAATTCTGCCTCTTTTAAAAGTTTTTGTGTAACATTGATATCCATTGCCATGAATTCCTTAATTCGTATTGGATTTTCCCTGTCTAGTTCAAATAAATTATTTAACATATCACATATCACTCCTTAACAAAAAAATTATTTTTATGTTACTCGTGCTACTTTATATTTCAAAAATGAAATCTTTTACATTATACCATATTTTAGTTTTTATGTCAAGTTATGTTAAATTATTATTTTCTTAAATTATTCTATCTTTCTTTAAGAGTTGAATTAATCTTTCTGTATTTCTACCATCCTTAAATTCAACTATTTTTTCATACCTTAATATATATTTTCGTTCCTGATTAATACTATATTGACTTTCTATAGTGTTTGTTAATTCTTCTTGATCATAACATACTGGCCCAAAAGCATTATCATTATTTAACATCAAATGTCCCCCATACTCCCCCATGCAATAATCTTTTTCTTCCCAGTAAAATATTACATTACTGCCTCTGTAAAAAGAATCGTATGCTATCGATGAATAATCAGTAATTAGTACCTTTGCTGTTTTTAAAACATCATCATATACAAAGTCCTTTAATATATATCTCGATAATTGTGATTGTTTAATATCTTCTAGCACTAAAGGATGTGGCATCAATATTACCTTTTCTTTTAAATGGTTTGGGATTGCCTCAATTATTTTATTTATAAGTTTATAATATGGAGAATTATTAATATCATTTCTTATCATATTATATTCCCATGGTCTCCAGGTAAGCATTATAACTATTTTATCTGCATTAGTATTACGTTTATTTCTATCATACTTCGGAAGGCCTGTGATATATAAATCGTCTTCATTGAAACCTGCTAAATCTATAAAATGATTTGCCTCTGCTTTAGATGATACTACAATTTTAGAATACTTCGGCATTCCTCCATCTTTTCTAAAAAAACTTCTTCCTTTAGAATCTAAAGATACCATATACATTACTCCATGCTGTAAAAACACATATTTAAATTTTCCGTTATAGATTCTTCTGGCAGCATGTTTGTTTGTAATTCTTAATTCAATAGCATGCCCGGGGTGATTCCGACCCTATTAATGCTTTAGCCGTAAAGAACAATAAATAATGCTTAAATGTGTATTTATATATTAGATTTTTTTTGTATTTATCTCTAATACTATTCGTCTGAAAGCTATTCCTATCAATTATATAATAAACATTTTTATATCCTTCATCTATTAACCTTTCATATACTGTTGAAGCGCTTTCTTCATATTTTTCCGCTTCCTTCTCATACATCATAATATTCTTTTTATACATAAATTTTGATATAAAACATGCTAGATTTATTTTCAATTGTTCCTTTAGTTCATCTGATTTATTTATCTTTCTAACTGTAATTACAAGTCTATTTTTAGCTGTTTGTCTCATATATACAGACGTATTAATAGCCTTTATAATCCTTACCCTACTATTTAAATATCTTCTCTTTCCTCTTAAAACAGAATATCTAAGTGAAAACTTTTTTTCATCTTCATCCTTTTCTTCACTTTTGTATGTAAAAAAAGGCTTATTATGTATGTTCTCTGTAATCAAATTATTAATTGGTATTTTCACTATATAAAAATTAGATATTATGGCTATTCCCCTGATATTTTTTATCCTTTTAAAAGGAAAGAAAACATCATATAAATCCTTATTTATCTCTAATTTTATTCTACTTCTATCAATTCTTTTTTTCTTATCCCTTATTGAAATAAAACCTATTAAGAATATGTTAGATTTTGTTATTATATTTTTTAGTTTTATATTTATAAAATTCATTTTTTATATTCCTCTTTTATTTACTATTTATTTGTATAAAGTCTGTAGCTATTAAAATTGTTATATATTTTATGTAATATGTTTATTGTTTACATTTTTCTTTCTCGTTGCAATCATTTCCTCATATATCCTCTTACAATTATTATCATCATGGTATTTAAAAAACTTATCAATTCTCTCTTTATATTCATCTTTTATTTTACATTCATTTTTCATATATTCACATAGTATTTCTACTAATTCATCTGTTTGTTTTACTATTTCTCCTAATGCCATAGTTTGATACTTATATTCACCCTCTTCATAAGATGGAGGCAATTCATCTGGATGAAAATATACCACTGGCTTATACATATATGCAAAATCAAATTGTACACCTGAATAGTCTGTTACCATGATACTTGATTGCGTAAGAATTTCTTCATAATTTAAATCATCTGTTGCTGCCACTAGTTCTACTGATTCGTTTTTATCATAATCATCTATTTGTGAACTTGTACATGGATGTAATAAGTAAACTATCTTATATCCACACTTCCTAGCCGTATCAATTAGTTTTTCATCATTTATCAATTTATTATATATTTTGAAATACTCAGAATTTTTAAAATTAGCGTTATATCTTCTAGATTCTCCATGTCTAACTAATGGGAGTGCTAAATAATTTCTCCACGTTGGAGTAATTAATATATGTTTCTTATCGTTATTTTTCAAGCCATCATATCTTGGACTACCTGTTACCTTTAATATATCCATATGTCCTTCATAGGCATACTCCTTATTTTGCATATTCCTTTCTTCAACTGATGATGCTAAAAAGAATTTCTTTAAATTATCATTTATTCTGTTTGTTAAATGGGGAATATATTGAACTGTTAACCCATGTTGTATACAGGTATTATAGCTATTATATAAATCCCTAAAATATTTCTCAACTGATTCATCAAATGAATGTTGTTTTGTACAATTATTATGCGTTCCAAACACGACACTACAATTCAAAAATAATAATTTGTGATATAGGCTACCATAAGTTACATATTTTTTATGTTCTCTTTTAAATCTTTTTGCATCTAAACACCCTTCTTTTAATACATAATACTTCTTTATTCCATCTTTTTGTTTGCTTGCATATGTAAATAAATACTCCCCATTATCTCCTGCCTTATATATTTTATCCTCAAATAGCCAGATTTGCTTATTAAAAAAAGGTTTTGTTAAGTTATATATAATTCTTAACAATCCAGATCTCTTTGAATTTTTATTCCTATTTCTTAATAAATTAAATATATATTTAATCTCTCTTTTTATATGTCTTAACTTACTATTATTCATAACTAATATACTTTTTTGTCTATAATTTAAAGTGAACTTTCCACAATCCCAATATGCATATTTTAAATCTGATAATCTTGATAAGGGTTTATTAAAATTAATATCCAGTTTAATATTAGATTTTTCCCCTTTTAAGTAAAACTCAATAAACTCTTTCTTCTGGCTTGCCTTTAAGGGTATTTTTACATCAAATGTATAATTATCATACAATACTTTTCCAAATGCTTTATATTTTGAAAATAAATAATTCTTTTTAGCCTCAAATAGTTCCCCTCTATACTTTACATAGAGCTTTAGTTTATCCTCATCAAAAGGAAACGGGTAAGTTGCTGTAATTGTCAATTTCTTATCAATATAATCCATTAACAATATTTTTATCTTTGTGTCCGCAGCATTAAATATAAACTTATCATTATTAACTACACACAAATCATCTAAATATTCTCTATATTGTATTTTTTCTTCTAATATCCCATATTTTAATCTCAATAAATAATAATTAATCCTTTTATTTCCTAGTACATTCATTATTACATCATCATTTATTTCTTGTAATACTTCTATGTAATATTTATAGAATTCCTCTAATTTATCATCTAATAGAATATGCTTATTTTTCACGTTTACATTTACATTAATCCTCTGTTTTAATATATAGGCACACACATGTTGAATAAAGGAAATTTTACTATCAAAGTTATTTCTTGAAAATTCTAAAAGATGCTCTACACTCTTAAAAACATTAAAATACCAGTCTTCATTATAGTATTCCAATTTTGCATCCGAAGAATCTTCTAATCCCTCATTTGTATTCAGTTTAATATTTCTAATAATTTCATATCTTCCGTTTAAAGAAATTAATTTTACTATAGTAATTTGCTCAATGTCACATATTAATTTTGCTTCCTTTTTTAAATTTCCTAATAGCTTTGTTTTTATGAAACAGGATGATATGTTAATCCATATCTTTTCAGGTTCCTTCTCTATATTAACTGTTTTATTTTTTGATAGATTTTTATTTAATATATATTTTATTCCATTATAATATGTAGGACATACAAATATATTTTCGTTATTGCTTGTTTCTAATCGTCTCAAAAATTTGCTCTTAAAATTTTCACTATATATATCTCCTTCGTTTATAAAAGATATGTAATCACAATTTAAACTCTCAAATAGTTTATAATATACATCCGCTTGATTATTATATTCGTAATATCTTATATCCATGTTATTACACAATTTTACTATCTCCTCCGATGTATCTTTATTAACAGCTATTATGTACTCATTTTTTTCTAAAAAATTTTGGTTCAAATTATCTACAGTTATCTTTACCCTTTCCTTATCCCCATTTTTAGATATTATAACTACGCAAAATTTAGTATTTTGTTCCATCTATATTATAACCCTTACTCCATATCGTATATTTCTGGATAAATATAGTATTGTTCTTGCAAGATCTCTAAACATTAAGTTCTTCTTTGGTAACTTCATAAATATTGTCTTTAATTTTCTCATCTTTTACACCCTTATCTAAACATTTAAATATAAAATCAACTAATTTTTCTGTATTATTATAATAATCATGTCCCATATATTTTTCCTTGAATTTTTCTAATTGTTCGAAGTCATAGCCCCCATTTTCTATTGATGTTATTATTTTCTCTATAGTTTTGCTCGTACTATTACTCATTTCTTTAAATAGATTTACATTTAGCCCTCTTGCCTTTTTATACTCATCTATATCATACACATAAAAATAGATTGGTTTATTTAAAATAGATGCTTCAAATGCAACTGAAGAATAGTCTGTTATTATATAATCTGCTATTCTTAACAAATCATACGTATTATATTTTTTCTTGATTGTATAATCTAAAAATTTTTTTGTCTTATCTAATGGATGTAATTTAATAATCAAATTATATTTTGAAAAATCAATAGCATTTATTACCCTTTCAATTGTGTCAGAGTGCTCCATATTCTTCCTAAAAGTTGGAATATAAAGAATAGTTTTTTTGTGCTTATATTTTGTATATTCTGAAAAGAAACTTTTTAATTGTTCATCATTCTCCCTGTCTTTCAATATATAATCCAGTCGAGGTAACCCATTTATAATAATATTGCTATTATCAACTCTAAAGGCCTCTTTATAAAAGTTTGATGTTGCTATACTTGGAGATATTACATATGTATAATTTTTATGCATTTGCATTATTTTAGAGATTTCTTCCCCTCTACCCTCTTTTTTATTTATAGATTGATACCCAAATTTTTTAATAGCCCCTGATGCATGCCATATTTGTATTGTGACTAAACTCTTTTTATGTTTTAGTATACTAATTGGTATTGAATAACCATCTAATATACATACTTTTGCAGTGGCTACATGATACATACATTTAAAAATGTAAAAAACGTATTTCAATCTTTCTTTCGGGTTTTTCCTTAATTTTTTACACAATATTTTCATTTGTATACCTTTATTTCTTTTTAAAATTTCTTCTTTTATATAATTAAAATCAATATTTAATCCATCGGATTGCCTACTAAGCATTACTATTTTATTATTAGATGGTAGCATTTTCATAAAAAAATAAACGATATTTAAAAGTACCTTTCCTACACAAATCCCACTTCTAATTATATTTGTACGTATTTTATTCATAATTCACCTTTGTCTCAATCTATATATTTTTTAACACTAAAATTTAACTTATGAAATAATCATACTATTCCATTTAAGATTTGTCAATAGTTTCATAGAAATTTATCTGTGTTAAGTTATATTAATGTAGGTTTATCAATCATATGCCAAAATTGTGTAAATTCCATAAAAAGTTGCAATAACTGTAAAAAAGTGGTATAATATATGTAGATATTTGCAGATATTAACATTGCACTAATGTGCATTTTTAAAAAAAGGAGAAGTGATTATATGAAAACAGAATGTACAAATTTCCTGTAAAACTATTCTTGAGTACTGGTTTGGTATAAAGATTGGTATTGGTGGTTGGGGTATTACAATGAAAGTTTATAATAGAAAAGCTAAAAAATTAAATACAGTTATTGAATCAGACCATTTCTGCTTATCAAGGGAATGTCCTGAATGGTTTACTAAAAAATTAATTGAATGGAGAGATCAAAACAATATAATTCCAGATATTCAAGCTTCAATCATAGGCTTTAATGAAGATTATAGACAACAAACTATATATCGAGATATTTTCTCTGCATTTAGCCAAAAGTTATGTGGTAATATTGACAACATACGATTTAAATTTGATCAAGACAATTTTGAATTATGTTTTAGCACAAATGGTAAAGATGAAAAGGTTTTCATTTCTAAAGATACTCTTAAAATACTAGAAAATGGAGTTTTAACAATAAAAATTCCATATAAAGGACTAAACACTATCAATAATATACAAATTTAATAATTTATTAAAAGGGATTATAAAAAAATCCCACAGAAAAATGAGTGGAATAATTTCACTCATTTTTCTGTGGGACTTTTTTTACAGCCCCTTATCTCTTATTCCAACAGAAAGAAACAAATTCCCGGCCTGGTCGCGTGAATTCGATTCTTGCTACTTGCCCCTTTTAATTAAAATAAATTATAAAAAACAAGATGCCTATTTGAATTTTCAGCACAAATTTGTAATAGAATTATTTGTTTCCTATTCTAATA
>JAUNSP010000028.1 GCA_030539155.1 Clostridia bacterium | reverse complement strand
TTTTCTTAATTCTTCTAACCTTGTAATTAAGTTTTGAAGTCTTGTAATATCCTTCCCTATCATTCCCCAATCTTTATTGTCTGTAGAGGTTTCTAAATTACTATTTGCCTTTATTATTGTTTCTATTAAATCTTCAATATTATCTGTATTTTCTACCTCTATATCAACAGCATATTGAGATACTAAACTCTCTAAAGCCTGAGCTAAACTATCCCCTATAGCAATTTTATTTCCTGATGCAACAATTACCCTTCTTAATGTAGGTAGTGCATTTGTTTCATTTGTGTATACTTGATAAATCGGTTCAATATATAATAAAGTATTTTCTATTGGAACAATTACCATATTTTTTATTAACTTAACTCCCGT
Source organism: Clostridia bacterium (assembly GCA_030539155.1). Classification (GTDB taxonomy): domain Bacteria; phylum Bacillota; class Clostridia; order TANB77; family CAG-508; genus JAUNSP01. Next base: position 16,975 of record JAUNSP010000028.1, on the reverse strand, counting down.
TGTATCAAGGCTCTCTATTTCATTTGCAATAGTATCATTTTGTTCTATTTGTGTATCTAATTGAATTGGACCCAATACATTACTATCTTCAGAGAATTTATATATTTTTAAAGTTTGTTTTCCTTCTTTATTGTAACTCCCCACTAAATATGATATAATATTCTGTTTTGCATACGGAGTATATGGTAAAATCAATCCTAGATTCTCATCTTCGTTTGATACTTTCATCATTGTATAGTAAGGTTCAATATCTGTCCCAACTTTTGTGGCTGATTTTCCAGTATTTTGAGTAGCAGCTTGCCATAAATCATCACTCCTATATAATACTTCTGGACCAACATTATGATATTTCTCGATAACCTTTGCCTGTATCTTATATAAAAATTCAGGGTACACAAAATGTTTGCTAACTTGTTCTGGTATTGATTGTTCAATATTTTCAAATATTCCTGGGTAAATATTGTTATACGCCATCACTATCGGATCTGTTCTATCTGTAATGTAGAAAGATACATTTCCATCATAGCAATCTATTAATACCTTTACAGAATTTCTTATATAATTGATTTCTTTTCTTTCTCCTGCCACTTCAATGAACATTTTCTGTGAATAAGGATAATTGTTCGACACTGTATATGCATCTAAAACCCATATCATTTTCCCCTCGTCTGTTAATATCATATAAGGATTTTCATCATATACTAAATCTGGCATTATTGTTTTGGCTCTCTCAATAATATTTCTATTTATAAGTATCTTGCTTTCCTTATCAACATTTCCTGAAAAAGCTAATTTTATATTTTTTTCTCTAATTGATAATATCATTCTATCTAACAAGTTCAATGTTAAACCTGCTTTTCCTTCATACGAATTTACTGCATTTTTTACTGTTTTTGAATTAGTTATTGGGTAGTCAAATTCCTCTTTTTCTTGATTATTTACAACTACTGTATTATTAGTATTTATTCCGTAATAAATACGTGGCTGTTCTATTTTGATTGCCTCTTGTTGTTCAAAGCCCTTTTGTATTGTTTGTAAATTTCCATTTTTATTAACAGATGTTGCAGATGTTAATATTACTCCAAATCCATGAGTATATTCATATGTCTTATTATTATATGTTCTAGTTTTTTCATTCTCAACCATTTCTCTTGGTGATACGTATACTAAATTGCTTTGTCCATCTATATCATATCTTCCTATTTTTGTATTGTTATAATAATAGTATTTTTTTGAAGTTTGAGAACCATTCAAATCTTTTAATAAAACTTCTTTACTTACTAAATTTATATTATTTATTACATTTGAATTATTATCAACTAATTGTTTCGTTATTGTTCCACCATTATCTAAACTTACCTCTTCTACATCTATTCCATATGCAGTTTTAGTTGCACCTATATTATACTCAATATATTCTTTTTCTCTATCTAATTCATTAGGTTTAACATAGATTAGATTTCCACCTATTAAAATTATAAACATAACAAGCAAATATGCTGGTATCACTATTATAGTTCTTATTACCTTTTTCGTATCCTGTTTTTTTAAGAATTTTACACCTAAAAATATTACTACTACAACTAATGCTGATAATATTCTATACCCCCATAGCTTTACCGTTGCATCCAAAAGTCCAGCCCCATATAAGCTATAATCTAGCTCGCCTTCTTTAATACTTATAAATTTTTGAAGTCCAATATCTTGTGTTTTAACAAATATTAGTCCCCCTATTAAAATTGAAATTATCAAAACTTTACCTGTTATTTGCTTAATAAAATTACTCTTTTTCAAAGTTTCTTTTTCTATTCCCTCAAAATATGTATTGAAAATTATAATATAATATATAACGGCATATACCAAAAGGGCAACCGTAAGTACTAATAAGTAATACAAGCATGACTCTATAAATGGTTTTTGGAATATATAATATCCAATGTCATATCCAAATATTGGAGCCTTTTTTTCAAAATATGCCGTGCCTAAAAATAATACCACTTTATGAACTAGAACTTTTGTTGCAAATATACTAGATATTATTGAGCCAATAAACGCTATTGACTTTCTTGGAAGCTTTGGCATTTCTTTTTTTTCTTGTTCAAAAAAAACCTTCGCCCCTTTTTTTACTTTTGTTGTCGTTATATAAATCGCAAAATAAATCAATATAAAATTTGCTAGATATGTTATTCCTACATATTCTATCTTTCTATAGAATCCCAATAAGTATTCTTCCCCTATTTCAAAAGTTTCTAAATATGCACCTCTATACATTACATATCCACATATTACTGTTATTAATAATGCTAATAACACAAATATCAATCTCTTTTTAACTTTTTTATTATTCAATTTAAAATACCCCATTTCTTTTATTTTTAATATTATACATTATACCTTTTTTTTCTTAAAAAGTCAATATTTTGACATTTTTATTCCTGAATTTGTAATATAAATTAATAACATAAAGCAAGAATTTTTATAAAACTCTTGCTTTTGTAATTGTTAAAATTTATTATGTTTTTTAAGAATTGTCGAACGTTATGGAAAATCTTCCATAATATTATACACTATCTACAATTATAATATTTTTTAATATAAAACCCATATAAAGTCACTTCTTTATATATTCTATAATTTCCTCTATACACTGTGATATATCATCATTTTTAAATCTTTTAGTTATATTGTTTTTTAATAACTTGTCTTCAGAAAAGTCTTGCTCGTCAGATAAAAATCTCCTACACATCTCCTTATATTTTGGATTTTCCTGCATTTGTTCCCTTTTCAATGCCCTTTGCAACCTAATTCCATCATCAATTTCTACATATACTGGAATAATTTTATATTCTGACTTTAGTGAATCTTGCATAAAAAATTTTTTCACCTTTTCATAAGATTCTAGGGTTCCCATCATTAACAAGTCTTTTTTACCTTTTAATTGAACATCTTTAATCGTAGCATATTCCCATATCCCATGTACAGTATTATAACTTCTAACTTCAATTAAGTCTACATTTTTAGGTTCAATCTTATATTCTTGCATATCCTCATACGAAATAAAATGGTAAGTTTCCCCGTTAACTTCTCCTTTTCTGATAGGTCTAGTAGTGTACATTAGATAAGTATCTACATCAAGAATTCTTATAAGTTCTTTATAAATAGTATCCTTTCCTGATGCACTTTTTCCCATAATATATATTATCTTTTTCATAAACTCCCTCCTAGAAAAATAATCCCTCGAGTTACATACAAATCTTTCCTTTGCATTGTACCATAAATATTATCCAAAGTCAAATCAAACTTTGGAATTGAGGATTCCACTTGTCACAAGTCAACGATTTTTATACCCAAAATGGGTATAAAAATTGATATATAGATATTAATTCTCCACATATTGTTTGGAGTATATATATTTGATTCAACTATAATCATTAATATATGATTTACATAGTAATAAAATATGATTTCTCCTCATATACTAATTATTGGTAATAGAAAAAAGAAAGAAGGAATTATTATGCAAGGATTTGTTGGTTTTAGTACTTTCCAAAAAAGTACTTTTGATTTTACAGAAATACTTACATCTATGTCTAAGAAACTTCCAAAATCAAACGTTAAAAAAACCTCTCTATTTGAGTGTGAAAATATTTCGCTGGCTCAGGTTTCAGATGAAGAAATCTGCACGTCATACACAATAAATTCTACAACTTATGCTATTATTCTAAATGGTGTAATATATAATATAGAAGAATTAAAAAAATCCATAAAAACATTTTCGGATATTCATAACAATACTGATGAGGAGATACTCCTTAAATATTTCATTGAAAACGGCCCTGACATAATGGAAAAAATTAACGGAATATTCTCTTTAGCCATATGGGATGACTCTAAAAAAGAATTGTTTATAGCAAGAGATCACTTTGGGATAAAACCATTATACTTTAGTTTTACTAATAATACACTTGTATTTTCAACAAAACTATCTTCTTTGTTTGAACATCCTTTTGTAACTCCCCACGTAGAAAAAGAAGGGTTGTGTGAAATATTTGGATTAGGCCCTGCTCATACCCCTGGTGTAACGCCTTTTAAAGACGTTGAAGAATTGAAACCCGCGCATTTTCTACTTTTCAATAAAAATGGTATTTATATTAAACAATATTGGAGTCTTGTATCAAGACCACATGAAGAAAATTTAAAACAAACAACTGAAAAGATACGCTATTTACTTGAAGATGCAATAAATTTACAATTAAAAACTAATAAGAAAATTTGTACCTTTTTATCTGGTGGACTTGACTCGAGTATTATTAGCCTCTATGCTAGTAAATACCTAAACAATAATAGTCTCCCAAACCTAAATACTTTCTCGGTTGATTATTTAGATAATGATAAAAATTTTGTAAAAAGTGAATTCCAACCAAATTCAGACAATTACTATATTGATATTATGAAAAAGAAATTAAACTCAAATCATGAAACTATCATCATCGATACACCTGAACTAGCTAATTCATTAAAGGATTCAATGTTGGCAAGGGACTATCCTGGTATGGCTGACGTAGATTCTTCTTTACTGTTATTTTGTAAAAATGTGAGACCTTATGCTGCTGTATCCCTTACAGGTGAATGTTCTGATGAAATATTTGGTGGGTACCCATGGTTTTTCAAAGAAAAGATGTTAGATTTAAAAACTTTTCCTTGGTCTTTAGCACTCTCAGAAAGACAGAGAATTATGAACCCACTTATGGCAGAAAGAATAAAATTAAAAGATTATGTTGATTATAGATATTATGAGAGTTTAAGTAGTATTGACACTCTACTATCAGATTCTCCAGAAACAGCAGAAAATAGAAAAATTTCACATCTTACCCTAAACTGGTTCATGCAAACGCTTTTAGATAGATCAGAAAGAATGGCAACATCTTGTGATTTTGAAATTAGAGTTCCATTTTGTGATTATCGTTTAGTAGAGTATGCTTGGAATATTCCATGGGAGATGAAGGCTCTAAATGGAAGAGAAAAAGGATTGTTGAGATATAGTATGAAAGGGCTCCTACCAGAACAAATAATTGAGAGGAAAAAAAGCCCTTATCCAAAAACTCACAACCCTACTTACTTAAAAAAGGTAAAGAAAATACTATCTAATATCTTAAATAATAAAAATGCACCTCTAAATTATTTAGTAAATACTGATTTTGTTACTGAAATACTAAATAATAATGGCACTTCTTTTGAAAGTCCATGGTTTGGTCAATTAATGACAGGACCTCAACTAATGGCATACCTAATTCAATTAAACATGTGGCTTGAAGAATTTAAACCTATAATTGAATAGGTATTAATTATTAAATAATTTATTTTTTTACGTGTTAGATTTTATCTTATAAAAAATTTTCTATAACAGAACAAAAGTGGCATGATTAATACACTTTAAACTTTTAAATTTCTCTCGATTCAACGTTTTTGTTCGTGTGCCAAAATTTTTTTAATTTTTGTGTGCATTAATTTAGAAAGAAGCCCTTTTTATATAATAGGAAAGTTCTCCTTTCCTATTATATAAAACCATTAACATATAACATTTTACCTTTCACTCATTAAATTTTTATATCTTATATAATAAATATTTTTATCTTCTTCTCTCATAGAGTTTTCCAACTCTTGTAGCAAAACATCTAATTTCTCAACGTTATAAACTCTCTCATTTTTCTCCTTCGCAATGTTTTTAGTTTCTTGTATAAAACCCTTTGCATCTTGTACATTTTGTTTTGCTTTTGCCCAATCATCCTGCTCTAGAACAGCATACGAATCAATAACTTTAGATTTAATCTTTTTTAGATATATTTCCAACTTATCATCTGAATAAGTTTCTAGGAATTTAGGTATATACGAATAAATATTAGATAACCCTAAAGCTGTTTCTATTTTTTTCTCATCTTTTATACTCACAACTAATTTATTCATTTGATCCTCAATTTCCGAAATATCCTTTTCCTCTACTCCTATCTGTCTTAAATCAATTACAATTTGACTCCATACCTCTATTAGTGCTTCAATCTTTATCTTTACTTCATTCCAATCTTCCTTCTCTCCCATGAGTAAGTAACTTGTCTCCTCCATAGTTATTACTTTATTATTAACCATACTATTTTCACTTTTTGAAGTTTCTTGTTTTTCCTCATCACCGCCTGAGTTAGAACTTTTTCCCTGTTGTGATTCCCCTGTTCCAGTTGAACTACTCTCTCCCCCTCTACCTTCTGAACTACTACTATTTTCAGTTTCGCTAAGTTCCTCACTCTTTACCTTGAATTTTTCAAAGGAAATATGATTTAATGAGTTTAACATTTCCACAATTTGTGAACTCAAATAATCTAATTCAGATGTTACCTTTTGATTTAAATTTTGTTCATCGTTTTTTGAACATCCTGTTAGAAAAAAAATGCATAAAAGTAATACTAAACTTATAAATATTTTACTCCTCACCTATATCTCTCCTTCTTAATTTCTAATACTTATATTCTTTCCAATTATAGAAATTTTAAACAATTACTTTTTCGAACTTTTGTGTATGAATCCATCCTCTTTTATTTCCACATAAAAGGAGCAGATTTAAAAATGTTATATTTTTAGATCTGCCCATATTTAGTTTATATATATGCATGTCTTTTCTTAAACCTTAACAGATTTGTAATTTCCGTCTCAGTATTTTTAGTCTTTCTTGTTCTTTTTGCTTTCTCTTGTGCTATCTGAGCTGCTTGTTTCTCTGCCATTGTCTTGCATATTGCTTTTTGGTATGTATAATATGTATCTTGAGCTATCTTATTCCAATTATACATCATCCTTACTTTTGATTTTGCTTTTTTAGATATATCATCACATAATTTAGGATTATATAGTAATTCTAGAACTGAATCTGCTATTGAATTTGGATTTCCAGCATAACTTTTCATCCCATCAATTCTATGATTTACTATTTCATTCAATCCACCTACATCCGATACTAACGTTGGTACTCCCGCAAGCATAGCCTCTAATGCTACTATTCCGAAAGGTTCATATGTACTTGGAAATACAGAAATGTCAGCGCATTTATACATTTTTTGAACTTGCTTTGGTGCCATATATCCAGTAAAATATACTTTATTTGACAATCCCATATTGTTTACTTGGGCTTTTAATTCATCCATCATTCCACCTTTGCCCACTATTATTAGTTTTGTATCATTATATGAATCTAAAATTTTCGGCAAAGCTGATATTAAATTTTGTATTCCCTTTTCATATACCAACCTTCCCACATATAATATTATTTTTTCATTATCTGCAGCATATTGTCTACGAAAATCATAATCCCTTTCTACTCCATTATACGTAGATATATTTACCCCATTTGGAATTACATTTATCTTTTCAAAAGGTAATCCAAATAACCTTTGGATATCGTTTTTCATAAAATTACTATTTACTATTACTTCTGTTGATTCGTATGTTAATAACCATTCCGTATCGTTTATATATCTTTGAGTTTCATCATGAATTCCACTATTTCTTCCAGCTTCTGTTGCATGTATTGTTGATACAAGTGGTATGTCAAATGAATTTTTTAATGATTTAGCACTATATGCCGCTAACCAATCATGAGCATGTATTACATCAAATTTTCCTTCTTTGTTTATCAATTCCGTTGCTTTTGTAATCATATTAAAGTTTAATTGTAATACCCAATCTACGAAATTATTAGGGTTAATCATATAATTAGAAACTCTATAAACATTTACACCTTTATCATTTTCATAATCTGGTAAATTCCCTTCCTTGTATGTTATAACTGTTACTTCATGTCCATCTTTTATGAGTCTTTTTGATAAGTCCTGAACAACTCTTGCTATCCCTCCTACTATTCTTGGAGGGTATTCCCAAGTCAACATTAAAATTCTCATACCATTTTCTCCCTTCAAAATCTCTTTTGTATTTTTCCTATGATTTTACACTTCCATTTTCATTTTATAAGATTTTTGTATAAAAGTAAATACTTTTTTTGAAAATTTTGTATTTTTTTGTCGATTACTAAAACTTTTTTTCTTTTTTCTATTGAAATTATTTTAAAATTGATATAGTATATAATATAGATATATAATTTTATTTACAAAGGAGGAATTTTAATTATGCCAAAAGATACGAAATCCAAAAAAACAGATGATATAGTTGTAGAAGAAAAGACAAAAGAAGTGATAACATCTAAAGGGGCTACCACAAAGAAAAGTGCCACCTCCCGTATAAAAACAACTTCCTCTAAAAATGTCACCTCTACATCTTCTCGGAAAAACGCCTCAAAAGAAAACTACCACAAAAAAAACTACTACATCTAATGGAAAAAAAGTTAGTGAAAAGAAGAATACTACATCAACTACGAAGAATACTGCAAAAAAAGTTACTTCTAAAAAAATTAAAACCTCTCCTGTTCAAAAAATAGAGTACTACGATTTACCTTATAGGTATAATAAAACACATATAAAATTACTTGCACAGACACCAAATTCCCTATTTATATATTGGGATATTTCAGATAAGGATAGACAGAAATACATTGATGAATATGGTACAAGCTTTTTTGAAGAGACAAAACCAGTTTTAATAATTCATAATAAAACTATGAATTATTCATATGAAGTTGAGATTAATGATTATGCAAATTGTTGGTATTTAACAGTTAATGATTCAAATTGCAAATACAATATTGAACTTGCTAGGAAAACAATTGCCAAAAAAAATAATACTATTTCAAGAATTAAACCTTTTATACTGATTTCCTCATCGAATGATATTAATTCTCCAAATGACCGCATTTTATTTGATAAATTATTGGGAAAAATCAATTTCAAAGATGTAAAAACTAATGAAATTTATCAAAGAGATTTTCCAAAGTTTTACGCTCTACAAGAAAATAAAGATATTTATAATATACGTGATTTATATGAGGAGATTTATAATGATGAAGATATATTAAATAATACCAGTTCAAAATTTTTATAAGGAGTTTTTAAATGAAAAACATAGATGGATATGTAAGTTTCGTTTTACACGCACACTTACCTTTTGTACACCACCCCGAAAGTGAAGACTATTTAGAAGAGCAATGGTTATATGAAGCAATCTCAGAAACATATATTCCATTGATACAAAATTTTCAGAAACTTTGTGATGAAAACGTGAACTTTAGAATAACAATGACACTCACACCACCTTTATTAAATATGCTTGATAATAAATTAATACAGAGAAGATATATCAAATATCTACGTACCCATATAGAATTATCAAAAAAAGAAATGGTACGTAATAAAGATAATGGTCAACTATATAATTTATCGAAATACTATTTTGATAGATATTCAAATGACCTACACCTTTTTAAAGATATTTATAATTGCAATCTTATCGATGCTTTTAAATACTTTCAGGATATTGGTGTTTTAGAAATAATTACTTGTGGGGCAACTCATGGATACTTTCCCATATTATATATTTCTGAACAAACGATTAAAGCCCAAATTGCTGTAGGTGTTGAGACATATAAAAAATATTTTGGAAAAGGTCCGCGTGGCATTTGGCTTCCAGAATGTGGATATGTACCTGAATGTGATAAATATTTAAAAGAATTTGGTATAGATTATATTATTACGGAATCTCACGGTATCTTATACGCAGACCCTGCCCCTATATATGGGACTTTTGCGCCTATTGTTTCACCTAATAACGTTATTGCCTTCGGGCGAGATATTGAGTCTTCAAAACAAGTTTGGAGTTCTATAAATGGTTATCCTGGAGACTTTAATTATCGTGAATTTTACAGAGATATAGGATATGAGGCTCCCTATGATTATATAAAACCTTACATTGCTTGTAACGGTGTTCGTGTCAATACTGGTATAAAGTACCATAGGATAACAGGAAAAACAGAAAACAAAGATTTATATAATATACAATGGGCTCAGGATTCTGCTGAAAGACAAGCGGGGCATTTTTTAGATAGTAGAACTGAACAAATCAATAAATTATCTAAATTGACTCATAACCCACCCATCATTTTATGTCCATATGATGCAGAATTATATGGTCATTGGTGGTATGAAGGTCCTTATTGGTTATATATATTGTTTAAAAAGATTTATTATGATGACTGTAATTTTGAATTAATTACACCTTCTGAATATATAGACAAATATCCTGATATGCAATTATGTACTCCATGCAGGTCAAGTTGGGGTGCAAATGGTTACAGTGAAGTTTGGCTGAACCATACAAACGACTATGTTCATCAACACTTACACATCGCTGGTGAAAGGATGATCGAATTATGCAAATTATTTCCCAATGAAAAAAATTCATTTAAACGAAACGTTCTTAACCAATGTGCAAGAGAATTACTACTTGCTCAAAGCAGTGATTGGCTATTTATTATTACAAACGGAACTATGGTAGATTATGCAAAGAAGAGAATAAAAGACCATATAGGTAGGTTCACAAAAATGTATAAAGCTTTAAAAGAAAACTCAATTGACGAAGATTTCAAACTATTTGTAAAAGATATACAGAAAAAAGACTGTATATTCCCAGAAATAGACTATATGATTTATAAATAAGAATAAAACTGGCATACTTAATCACTTTAAACTTTTGAATTTTTTTCCATGCCACGTTTTTTTATATAACAAAACGGATAAATATACGATAATAATTAGTAAATTGTTATCGTATATTTGTTTGTTCAACAAATATTTTTACGTAGAATTATTTAAAGCTGATTCCCTATTACAATAAAGATTTTTTTCATAAACCGTTAGCATTCACAAAAAAATTCATTTTGAATAATATATGTATATATAGATTCTTTTTGTGCATGCTATTATTAAATGAAATAAAAGGAGGTTTTCATGAGAACTTTATGTATAAAAACAAATAATACAAAAATTATTACTTACCTATTAAACTCATTTAATAATAGCTTTTTAAATATTACTTATTCAAAAAACTCCTTTAAAACATATGATAATATTATCGTTCACTTTAAACGGTAAAATTGTAGAAAATTTTGATATTGAAATATCAAAAATTCTTACTGAATGTATTATAAATTTCTTTGAAAAAAGTATCATAAATAGAATTATAAATTATAATTATTTTTATTTTAAACCTAATGAGAAAAAAGTCATTGGTCATAATTGCTATGAAATTTTATTAATGGAAGAACAATATTTTAACAGAAGTTCAATTATTTCTGATGAGATCTATAATTATATTAAGTCCAAGAAAACTATTATTTTGGATGGTTTTGTCAATTTCAGATTACCAGATTATACTAAATTTTTAGATTCTATCGTTGATTTTTCAGTAAATAAATATATTATTGATAAAGAATATTTAGAATTTATTAAACTATTAAAAAACTATATTAACTCTACACCCTCTAAAATTAATCTAATCCATCTAATCCATGTAAATGGTGAATTTATTTTAGTTGATGAAACACATAATTTAATAACAATGTCGACGGAAATATCAAAAAAAAATAACCTATCTGATATTTCATTTTCAAATAATGATTATGTTTTAAATACCCTGTTAGATCTACTTCCCAAGAAAATTTATATCCATCTAACCCACGGTGGTTCTGATTCTAATGAATTTATTGATACTCTTTCAGCAATATTCTCCAATAGAATATCAATATGCAAAAAGTGCAATATATGCAAAACTTATAACCTAATACAATGTTACACTAGAAGTGAACGGATAACCTCCTTTCGTGGTTATCCGCATGATTCCATCTTCAATATTATATATATTTGTATATCCTTTCTTCTTTAATTTTTCCACCGCTTTTTTACTCCTAGCACCACTCTTACAGTACACTAAAATCTCAGTTTGCAAATTAGGAATTACTTTATTTATATTTCTCTCAAGTTCGTATAAAGGAATGTTAATACTCTTTGAAACATGCCCCTCCCTGTATTCTTGATTGCTCCTTACATCTATAATTACTACGTATGGGTGTTCGTTTAAAAATGATTGTAGCTGTCTATACTTTATATTTTTATTTATGGAAAGTCCTCTTATCAAACGAAAAAATCTGTAACTTTTTTCTCTCTTTTCTTCAGTAAAGATTCTATCTAAAATATTCATTATTCTCCCCATTTCATTTTGAACTTCTCTTTTAATATATTTTATTCTATATAAAATTGTTTGTTACCTAGAAAATTCTTTATCAATATAAAAATAAAATTCTACACCGTTTTCTTTATTTTCTACACCATACTCACTTCCATAATTGTTCATTATAGCCCTTACTATTGAAAGACCTATCCCACTTCCTCCTTTTTCTCTATTTCTAGACTTATCTATTTTATAAAATCTCTTCCATATTCTATCCATCTCTTCTACTTCAATATTCTTTCCAGTATTAAAAATACCTATCCTAACTCTATTATCGGTTTCTTCTTTTACAAATATCTCTATAAATTTATTATCATCTACTTTTTCTATATACTTAATGGCATTAACAAAATAGTTTGTTAAGACCTGCTCTATAGATGTTCTTTCAGCATACACAAGAACACTTTCTTTTCCACTAAATTTATAATCTATTTTTCGTTGTTTCATTACTACATCATATTTTCTAACTAAATCTTCTATTACAGGGATTATATCAAATTCCTCTTTTATTAATTCTTGATTAGAATACTCAATTCTTAATAAATCTAATAATTTTTTTACCATAGTATCCATTTTTTTTGATTCGTCTAAAATCACTCCTGCATAATAATTTTTTGATTCTTCATCACTGTTAACATTTTCGATTAGCCCTTCAGAATATCCCTGTATCAATGCAATAGGAGTTTTTAACTCGTGTGAAACATCTGAAATAAACTGTTTCCTCATCTCATCTATCTTAGATTTCTCTTCTATATCTCTTTCTAGTTCTATATTAGTTTCTTTTAGTTCATTTATACAAATTCTCAGCTTATCTGACATCTTATTAATACTTCTACCGAGAGTATTAATCTCATCTTCATCTTTATTACTTTCACTATATTTTTGTTCAAAATCAAGCCCTGCCAACTTTTGTGCAATATCATTTAATTCTAAAATAGGTTTCGTAAACTTTTTAGCAATAACTATTGAAAAACTTCCAGCAATAAACATAGCAATAACTCCTATAAAAATAAGTAGCTGATTAGAAATCTTTACACTTTCTTGTATAGATGAAATAGCGATTCTTATATATAAAATATATCCATTATCTAGCCTTCCTGTCAACAATATGTAATTTTCACTTTTTCTAGTATCACTTGTTTTTTGAATAATTAAGTTATTTTCTTGCACTAAGATATCATTTAAATTAATGTTTTTCTGAGAAATGGAGATCATTTCTTCCATAGTATTAAAAGCATCTTTATCTAAACTTATAACTACTAAATCTTGATTTGTCTTTAATAATATATCAAAATTATTCTTTATCGAGCTCTTTTTTAATTCTTCCTCGAGATTTATTACGCTATCACCGTTATAATACGTATTGATATTATTATAAACTTTTTTTATTTCCCTAGTTTTCGAATATATATAAAATGGTTCTAATATAATACTATTTACCAATATAAAGAAGAGTATTATTATAGTTATAGTTACGGTAAATGTCACTAGTAATTTTGTTTTTATTGATTTAAATTTTCTTTTTTTGACTTTCATTTACAACCCTTCCTTTATGTCTAATTTATATCCTAACCCTCTTATTGTCTTTATATATCTTCCTTTCTTTTCTAATTTCTGTCTAATCTTTTTTATATGACTATCTATCGTTCTTGAATCTCCATAATAATCATATTGCCAAACATTATTCAGAATTTTATCACGAGATAGTGCAATCCCCTGATTTTTTATTAAATAACTCAACAATTCATATTCCTTAAAACTAAACTCAACTTCTTTATCATCAACAAAAACCCTTCTTTCATTGGGAATCAACCTTATCCCTGCATAATCCTCAACCTTTTTCTCTTCCCCATTAATCCTTGATAATATTGCTTGAACTCTTGCCACAAGTATCTTTGGGCTAAATGGTTTTGAAATATATTCATCCACCCCCAATGCAAAACCATTAAGTTCATCCTCTTCCTCGCCCTTTGCTGTTAACATTATTATTGGAACCCTAGAGATCTTTCTAACCGCCTTTGCAACTTCCCAACCATTCATATTAGGCATCATTACATCTAATATTAATAATTGTATATTAAGTCTCTCTTGCTTAAATATCTCCATCGCTTGCAATCCATCAGAAGCCTCTATTACTTCATAATTTTTTTGTTTTAAAAAATCTTTTATTAGTTTTCTCATTCTTATTTCATCATCAACTACTAAAATTTTTTTATCTTTCATAAACTAAAAATTCCCCCTTATATAAGTTATATTATAATATATTTATGTGTTCTCTATGTGAAATTTATAATTTTATATCTAATCCTATTGGGCAATGATCACTACCTAAAACATCTTTGTAGACTATATTATCTTTTATTAATTTTTTTATTGATTCTGAAACAATAAAGTAATCTATCCTCCATCCTACATCTTTCTGCCTTGCATGAAACATGTATGACCACCATGTATACACTCCCTCTTTATCAGGATATAAATACCTAAAAGAATCTACAAACCCACCTTGTAGTAATTGTGTCATTTTTTCCCTCTCTTCATCAGTGAATCCTGCATTTCTTCTATTTGTTTTTGGATTTTTTAAATCTATTTCCTTATGAGCAACATTTAAATCACCACAATAAATTACAGGTTTTTTCTCATCTAATAAATGTAGATATGCTCTTATATCATCTTCCCAACACTGCCTATATTCTAATCTTTCCAGCTCCCTTTTAGAATTTGGAGTATAACAATTTACTAAATAAAAATTTTCAAATTCCAATGTGATTAGTCTACCTTCTTTATCATGTTCATCAATTCCCATCTTATAACTTACACTTAAAGGTTTTTTCTTACAAGCAACGAAAGTACCAGAATACCCTTTTTTCTCAGCACTATTCCAAAACACATTATACCCCTTAAAAATTTCCATAATATCGTTAGTTATTTGATTCTCTTGCATTTTTGTTTCTTGAATACAAAAGATATCTGCATCCTCTTCTATAAAAAATTTATCAAACCCTTTTGTACATACAGCTCTTAGTCCATTTACATTCCACGAAATTAATTTCATACAAATAACACCTCTTTCATAACCTTAATTATACCAAATACAGAAAGAAAAAGCAAGATGTGTCGTATTAATACCTTATATATATCATTAATAAGAAAAGAACCTTTTACGGTCCTTTTTCATTTGCTAAATATAAATCTTTATTAGTCTATTTCCTCTACAGTTCTCCAATTTGCCTTTGACCTGCAATTCTCATAAAACCAATCCTTCGCAGACTTCTTTATTATAAGTTCACAATTTGATGTACTTGTAGCAGAAAATATCCCCCCAATATTAATAGTTTCTAGTCTTTCAATTCCAAAATTTCCTAAATTTAGCATTTTTAAATCACTTATAATTTCAAACATATAGTCAGCTTTTGTTACATTTTTCGTACTAAACTTTTCTCCTAAATCAATATATTGTAAATTTGCACACCATGCAAACATCATACTCATATTATTTACACTACTTGTATCAAAATTATCTCCTAAGTCTACACTCGTTAAGACATCGCAGTGACAAAACATCCATCTAATATCGGTAACTTTTTTTGCACTAAATCCTGTTCCTAAGTCTAAATCACTTAATACCACACATTCGTGGAACATATAAGCCATATTTAAAACTTCATTTGCATTAAATTTATCACCTAAGTCTAATTCTTCTAATAAAGTCATATTAGCAAACATATATTCCATTTTTGTCACATTTTTTGTATCAAAATTACTATTACTTAAATCTAATGATGTTATTTTTTTACATTGTCTAAACATATACTTCATATTTGTAACCTTGCTTGTATCAAAGTTCTCATCTAATTGTAAACTTCCTAATTCTTCACAACCCCAAAACATAAATGACATATTTGTTGTGTTTTTTGTATTAAAACAACTTATTCCATCTTGTTTAAAGTTAATGCTTGTTAAATTAATCATATGCCTAAATAAACTCGTGCAATTTCTAGGTGCTATTACTCCTCCATTTGCTCCTATTGTAATATTGTATGCAGTTTTAGTTTCTTCTCCTACTGTAACTCCTCCTGCTTCTTCTGTCCACCAACACTTTACAGCTCCTGTTTCTTGACCTTCTGCCTCTATATTGCTACTTCCTACTACTTCATCTGGTACTATATTAGTTTTTTCAAATTGTATTGTTTTTATTTGACTCCTGTCTATATTTGTATTTAGCCAAGTGTCAGGATTCGTCCAAGTATTTGTATCAGACATCATTACATTACCTTCCTCGTGATATACCTCTATCTTTGTTCCTTCTTGATATACCACAAATATTTTTTCACCTATCTTTATTGCTGTTTCAGTTTCCCTTGGAAAAATATTTTCCTGTAATACAATACCTTTCTCTTCTAATCCATCTACGTATTCTTCTACCGTTAAATCTGTTTGCCTTCCCATTTGCATTGCTGCTAATTCTAATTCTAATTTTTCTTGCACACTTGCAGTTTCGTACTGACCCTTTGCTAATTTTGCTTTTTGGAAAATGCCGTTTTCTCCTAATGTTAAATTAATTGTAATCCCTGCTAAAATAAGCATAATTACGATTGTTATTATTAGCGCAATTAAGGTTATACCCTTTGCGTTACAAGGACTTGTATCCACATTTTGTCCGCAATTATTAAATTTTTGCGCACCAAAATTAGAGCCCGAAAAAAATTCCGCACCTCTGCCTTTTTTAAGTAATTCTTTTTCTCCTCCTTTAAAATTAACC
>JAUNSP010000076.1 GCA_030539155.1 Clostridia bacterium | reverse complement strand
AGTTGTTTTCATTTTTGGGTCTTCTACCTTCACTTACACGTCCGTTTTTGGAGTCCTTCATGTAGTTTTCTTTTTTGGCTCTTCTACTTGCTCTTCATCGGCCTTCTTTGTAGTCTTTCTAGTAGTTTTCTTTTTTGGCTCTTCTGCTTTCTCTTCATCGGCTTTTTTTGTAGTCTTTCTAGTAGTCTTCTTTTTTGGCTCCTCTGCCTGTTCCTCTCTTATTATTTCACTATCATTTATTTCAAATTCTTCAGAAGCAACTTCCTCGGTTCCTATTATTTCATCATTTAATTGTAGCTCTTCCTCTTCTACATTCTCTATTGTAGTTTCTTCTAAAACTTCAGTTGCCTCTACAGCTCCTTCTTTCATTATCATCTCTCTAAACTGAGATTCACTCTTAATATCAATTTTCCAATTAATTAATCTTGCTGCTAATTTTACATTCTGTCCACCTTTTCCTATAGCTAATGAAAATTGGTCATCAGCAACAATTACCTGTGCAAACCTTTCCTCTTCTTTAACATCAACTGCTAAAACTCTTGCTGGTAATAATGCAGATGAAATGTAAGTTGCTATATCTTCATTCCATTCAATTACATCAATTTTTTCTTGATTTAATTCACTAATGATATTTTGAATACGTATTCCCTTTTGTCCAACGCAAGAACCGACTGGGTCTATATTTTCATTTTGTGAATAAACAGCGACCTTACTTCTACTTCCTGGCTCCCTTGAAACACTTCTTATTTCTATTAATCCCTCATCAATTTCTGGAATTTCTAATTCAAATAATCTTTTAACAAAATTACTATTTACCCTTGAAACCATAACTTGTGGAGTTCCCTTTATTCCTCTTACAACATCTAGAATATATACCTTAATTTTATCATTTACTCTATACACTTCTGTTGGCACTTGCTCTTTTACAAGCATAATTCCCTCTAATTTTCCTAAGTCTATTACAACTGTTCCACCTTCTGCTTTTTGAATAATACCCGAAATTATTTCCCCTTTTCTCTCACTAAATTCATCGAATAGTACATCTCTAGATGCTTCTCTTATTTTTTGGATTATAACTTGTTTAGCAGTTTGCGCTGCGATTCTACCAAAATTTCTAGGTATTATTTCAATTTCAGCATTATCTCCTATTTCTAACTTCTTACTAATTTTTTTAGCATCTTCTAGCGTTATTTGTAAATTATTATCCTCTACAGTTTCTACAACTTCCTTTAGCATATACACGTGGGATTCCCCTGTTTTTTTATCCATTACTATCTTTACATTTTCTTCTAAACAATCGAAATTTCTTTTATATGCTGTTACTAATGCAACCTCTATTGATTCCAACATAAGGTCTTTTGAAATTCCCTTTTCTTCTTCCAAATCTTCTAATGCCTTAATCATCTCTTTTCCATTTATTAAATCATTATTATTTTTCATAATATATTCCTCCCTTTACCACTCATATTTTATTTTTATCTGAGCTACATTTTTTTTATCTAAATTTATTTCATTTTCACCTAAAATTGTTATTATATCTTCATCAAAATTTTTTAAAATTCCTACATATTCCTTTTTACCTTCTACGGGTTTAAATAGTTTTATTTCAACATTTTTTCCAAGATTATCACTTAAGTGTTGTGTCTTTCTAAGTATCCTTTCAACCCCAGGTGATGACACCTCTAAAAAGTATTGTTCTTTTATGTAATCAGCCATATCAATTGTATCAGAAATTGCATTACTTACTTTTTCACAATCCTCCAAAGATATACCTTTATCACTATCAATAAATATTTTTAAAAAGTAATCCTTTGCCTCTTTTACATACCTAACATCATATAAGATATAACCTAGGTCTTCTATGTTGTTTTTTACTAATTCTTCAATTTTTTGTTCTATATTTGCCAAATGAAAAATCCCCCCTTTTCATAATTAAAGAGTGAGATTTGCTCTCACCCTTCTGTTTTTTCGCGATATACATATTATACCTCATTTTAAAATAAATATCAAGGGTTTTAGTAAAATTTGTTAATTTTTTATTAGAAATTTGACAGTTTTTATTATATAAAACGCAATTTTATACTTTTCACATATAAAAACGGCCTTTTCACATAGTAAATGACACAAATCGGAAAAAATGTATTACAATAGGATTATAAAAAAGGAGGTGAAAATATGAGTAAACTTTATGACAAATACTTATTACTAAAATCTGATACATCTTATTCAGAGAATACATTGTTTTTATTTAAATCCGGAATATTCTTTATTTTTATTGATGAAGATGCAAGAATTATTTCTAATATATTAAACTTAAGATTAACACATCTTACAGACAAAGTTATGAAATGTGGATTCCCAAGTAGTTCAATTGAAAAATACTTAGAACTATTTAAACACCTGCCGTACACTATAAAAGTAATTGATAATCCAAAAAATATAACATATACCCCAAGAGATTTCTCACTTGATAACAAAGTAAAAAATTTATTATCAGATTTAGTTAATGTTAATACAGATACGTTATCTGTAAGGGAAGCCTATGATTTTATTGAAAACATACAAAAAAGGGCAAAAACAATGGAAAAGGAGTATATTAATAATGAATAATGTACAAATAATTTCTAATATGTTGGGAGTGTGGATTTTATCATGCCTAAAAAAGTAAAGAAATGTTTTGATAAAAATTTAACTTTTGATAAACTATTAAAAGCACATAATCGTGCAAAAAAGCATAAAACTTATAAAAACGAGGTAATACAATTTGAAATCAACCTTGAAAATAATATCACAAATCTATTAAATTCTATAAAAAATAGTACCTATCACTTAGGCAAATATAGAACTTTTACAATTTATGAGCCAAAAGAGCGAATTATAAAGGCTCTCCCATATATTGATAGAGTTGTACATCAATGGTATGTTGAGGAATTTATAAAACCATTTATTGTTCCCAGATTTATTGACACTTCATATGCATGTTTAAAATACAGAGGAACACATAAAGCAGCTAATGAAGTTCAAAGACAGCTTAAGGTGTACAAAAGAAACTATCAAGACCTTTGGATACTAAAATGTGATATAAAAAAATTCTTTTACAACATTGACCCTATTATACTATTTAATACTATGAAAAAGTATATTAGTGACAATAAGTTATTAGAATTTACAAAATTATTAATATTTGATGGAAAAGAAGATGTAAAAAGTATTGGCATTCCAATCGGAAATTACACAAGTCAATTTTTTGCGAATATTTATCTTAATGAACTTGACCAATATATAAAAAGAACCCTAAAATTAAAATATTACACAAGATATATGGATGATTTTGTAATTTTATTAAAAACAAAATCCGATTGTATTTTGGTAAAAGATTTAATTGAGAAATTTATAAGTAACAAATTGCATTTAAAACTAAATGAAAAATCAAAATATTATCCTTATAAAATGGGTGTCGATTTTTGTGGCTATAGGATTTTTTCTACTCATACACTTTTGAGATTAAAGAGCAAGAAAAAAATTAAAAAAGAAGTAAAACACTGGAATAGATTGTATAATAAAAAAATTTTAAATATTAATAAAACTATGCAAAGTCTTAATTCTTGGCTAGGTCATAGTAACCACTGTAATTCCTTTAAATTACAAAATAAAATTTTAAGTAACTGCGACTTTTTATATAATGTAAAGGCTTTTAATAAAATAGAGAAAGAATTAATAGAATTAACTGAAAAATGAAAGGGATGTTAATATGAATCAAACAGAAAAATATGACAATAATATAAAAAAAATTAATACTAACAATTCAAAAAACAACTTAATTATTTACCAAAAGTATTTGGAACTTATTTATTATTCAAATAATTTGTTAAAGAAATATCCAAGAAGTGAAACTTTTGCACTTGTACAAGAAATAAAGAATTGTTTGTATGGAAACTTAAAAAATCTTATGTACGCTATAAAAAGCTATAGGATCCAAGAGAAATTAAAATACTTAAACGAATTTGATATAAATCTATCTCTACTCAAAATATACATTAGGTTATCTTATAATTATAAGTATATTTCTTTACAAAATTACACTACTTGGAGTAATTTAATTACTTCAATTTGCAATATGTTAGGAGGATGGATCTCATCATGTCAAAAAAGATAAAAAT
>JAUNSP010000027.1 GCA_030539155.1 Clostridia bacterium | reverse complement strand
TTATATTGGGTTAGAAAAAAAATAAAAAAAATGCCCACTTTTACTTGACACAAACTATTCCATATTTCTTTTTAAATTTAATTGACAAAATACAAATTTTATATTATAATATTATTAATTCATTTATGGGGTTGTAGTTATATGCTATTAAAACACCTATCTTTTTTAGGAAAAATTGGTGAAAATCCAATCAACTCCACCATTTAAAAAAAATATAAAGTTATTATTTAAGATAACTTTATATTTTTTTATTTAATCCTTTCTCGGCATAATAATTGCAAGTGGTTCTTCTTGTTTCACACCAGAATATACTTGAGCTCTTTCTAACATAGTGGGTGTATATATCATAATAGCATTAGACATCTGATTTCTTAAAAACATTCCAACTACTGCTTCGCTTGATGCAATTATTTTTGAACGCTCCAATATTTGCCTTTCACTCCATCCAAATAATTCATAAAATTTCTTTCCTCTGTCCACAATCCTTTTTAAAATTATATCATTAATCGGTAAAGGTTCAATTATAATTCCATTATATCCTACTATATCCTTTAATTCTGGGAATTTTTCACTTAGAATCATAAAATTCATATCCTTAGGTACATATTTTTTAAAATTCTCAATATTTTTAGTTAATTCCTCTAATTTATGAATTGTTTTTTCTGGTTGCTCAAGTGCAATATCAAAAAAAATCGCCTCAGGATTTTTACATAAAAAACCCATCTTTTTTGTTTCTTCTGTAATCTTTTCTAATCTCTCTAATCCAACTTTAGTGGTATTCCCTACATCATCTGTTCTAAAACCATCTGCTCCTTCCCCTTTTATATATGATGGGCAAAATAATGAGTAAAACTGAATTGGTTCATTTTTTTCTAAAATATCACATATTTTCTTTGTAACAAATTTATTTCTCCAACCAACTATCTCTAATGATTGAAGATATCTAAACCAATTTAATATTTTCTCATTAAACTGAGTAAAATTTGCTATATTCTTTAAATCATCAAAATTCTCTTTAGTTATTTTTTCTCCCTTTAAAAACTCATTCAATTTTTCATTAATATTCTTTATCATACTTTGCTCCTCCTCTTTCCAATATTTATACTTCATCAAACACTTGTGGCATCGGTAATTCAAAAGATACATTCTTAAAAATTTCTACATTTTGTTCTCTACATAATTGTGTATATTTATCATCCCAAGATAGTCTATATGCTTTTTTAATATCAAGGTCAAGCAACTTTGTCCATTTTTCCACAATTCCTTGTGGATTCTTTGTTTTACTTTTATTTTCTATTTCAAGTGCTATTCCAAAAGGATATTCATCTATTGATATTTCTATTTCATCATTAAAAAAAATCGTTCTATATCTTTCATAACTCTCCACACTTTTCATTTTTAAAACACTATTAACTAAAAACAACAAATTTTCATATTCTTTATATTTAATTTCCAATTCAACTTCCTCTTCTTCATTAACATTATTTAAAGTAGTTGTTTTAATCCTTCTTTTCCAACTTACTTTACATTTAGCTATTGTATTGCTTTTAGTTATTCTAATTCTAAATCTTCCATCTATTTTTTTTGTATAAAAACTCATTTCTTCACACGGATGATCATACTGACATGTCTTTTCATAACATCTTTCCCCCATTATTAAATTATTTTTTTCTTTTAATTTTTCTATTATTGAATCCAATTTTTCTCTTGAATAATAATACCTTACTTCATACTCCATTATTATATTCCCTCCTTATTTAATAAATCAAATATTTTTAATTCTTCCTTAATTGCTATATCTATATCAGTAAATCTTAAATTATAATTAGTAAAATTTTCATCCTCATACTTATTATTAGACACAACATCATTCAATACTGTTCTTTTTGAATTTTCATTCATTTTTTTTAAAAAATTCTGGATATCCTCTTTTTTTCCATATATATCCATTATTCTATTTTCTATATTAGGTATTTTCTTTATATATATATTAATTCCAGGAACTTGTCTTTCTGAAACAATTGTAACCATTTCAACACTTTTTATAAAATTATAATTGCTATTTTCAAAAAAAGCTCTTAATTTTGAGAGACTAATCTCATTTTGAAAAACTTGTGCTTCCTTTTTATTAAATGTTTTCTGTTCAACATAAGTTTGTCCCTTCAAAAAAATACACTCTCTTCCTATTGTATTTAACACTTCACTAGTTCTTATTCTTATTGAATTATTATCTTTCCTACTTTCAAAATAATATAACTTTTCTATTACAATACGATCAAAAATATTCTTATTATATATATTATAAATTGTCTTAAAAACACTACTATTTACTTTACATGAAAAGTTATTTTGTATTTTTATTATTTTATCATCAATTATATATTTCTTTTCTACACCACAAATTATTTTATCATATGCAATTAATAGCTTATTCTTAACATTCGAATTTAAATTATACTCTTTATCATTATTTATCCTTTCAATAATACTAGTTAAAGTTGATATCGTTCTTCCATTATACATTCTTTTTTCTATCAAGCAAATAATTTCATCAATTACTTTTTCGTCAAAATCATGTGTTTCATTTAAAATCTTTATTAAATATTCAGAAATGTTATCTTCATTCACCTGGTTATCCTTATACATGCTATATTTAATCACTTCAAGATTTTTATCAGATAAAGCTTTTAATTTTTTTTGGCTTTCAGATATTAATATGTATTTTTTATGTTCCAAACCTAAATATGTTAAAATTTTTATAATAATTCCATAGCCTCTACAATCATCAAAACACTCTTTTCCCACCAAGATTTTCTGAGCTTCATCCCTGTTTTTAATTCCAATAAATTCACCATTTTTTGTTCTTCCTGAAACTTGTAATTCTAATTCTTGTAATTTATAATGTAACCCCCAACCTTGACCTTCCTGTGGTAATTGTATAAAAAGACCACCTTGTTTTGCAATAATATCGATAGCCTCTTTTCTTTGTTGCTCACAATCACAATGAGAATCTCCATACATTCCAAGAAGACATTCACTTTGTATTCTCAAAAATATATCTTTTTTATCAAAAAAATTTTTTATTTCATCAAAGTATTTAATATCAGTAGCAAAATCATTTAATTTTTCATCCTTCAATAGAATTAAAATATTTTCTCCAGTTAATCCATATTCTTGCATTTCTTTACTATCAACCTTATAACAAATAGTCAATACACTGCCTTTAAACAAATTATTATTCTGTTGTAAATAAAAAGAAAATTTATCCTCCATATAATATCATCTCCTCATAATTTATTTTTGTTTGTTTATTATACCATTTTTAACATAATTTGTCAAATTATCTGAGTATTATGTTGTATATTATATTGACTTTTTTTAATTTTTGTTATATAATAATATTGAATTATGTATTATTTAATCTATTGAAACTTTATTAAACTGTGGAGATAGATTTTATCTCCATTTTATAATTAAAGGGAGGTTTCCTATATGAAAAAACTTTTAAAATTTTCATGTAATCCAGATTTTTATCAGAATTTTGAACTCTACATTAATCAGGCAAATAAATTATTTGATAATTGTTCCAATTCAAAATCTAAAACTATATCTAATAAATTTGACTCCTTATTTAAAAAAAAGTATGCTTATTTCATGATAAAACCTGATGGAGCAAGATATTTCTATGAAATACTTCAACTCCTCAACAGCTTTTTTATACAGCCTGCTTGTATATACTTATTTCCTGTTAAGAATTGGGAAAATCTTTCAAAAGTTCTTTATTCTAATCACTTTCAATCTCAAAACTTTAAAAATAATTTTCAAGCTAACTGTATTACTACTACTACTTTATTTGGAAATTATTCTATTATTGGTTTAATTGAAATTGAAACACAGAATTATACTCAAATTCTAGAAAAAGTATATCTCCTAAAAACAACAATCAGAGAAAAGTTTATGGCCAAAGATATTTCTATTTTCTATAGATTAGATGATAACACCTCTATTTCCTCTATATTAAATATAATTCATTGTCCGGATCCTAATATAAGAATACTTTTAGATGAAATGAATATTTTAAATGAATTTAGAATTTTTTACGAACCTATTAATAGTGAAATATTTAACAAAATCCTGAGATATCAATCATTTTCCTTTTTAAAAGATATTTTAAATGATTATTAATATTAAACTATATCTAATTTTTTTCAAATAAACTTTAAGTCAAAAATATAATTTATAATAAAAGGAACTTTTTCAGTAGCCTCACATTTACAGTCCCTTTTTATTATAAAACCTTAAAAAAAGAGATTTGTGCTAAATTTTTCAACTCAAATCTCTTTTTCTTTAAGCCTTTTTTCTGCCCCTTTATTTTTTTATTTGCTATTCTTCTACGAAAATCTTTTTTATACTACTTTTCAGTAGCATTGAATCTCTCATGACTTTTTTTAAATTATATTTTCCTATTTCCTTAACTATTCTCATAGTCTTTTTTATAATTATATTTCTCCTGATATTTTCAAGTATGCGTAAACATGTCTCCTCATACAACCCTATTTTTAATTTTAGAAAATTTTATGATATTTTTAATTTTTTTATAACTTTTTGATTTTTTTGCGATTTTCTCAAAAATCATGTAATGCCCTATTTTCAACCGTTTCCTGTCTTATTTAAGTGACAATACAGTTACTGTCTCAACATGTGATGTTTAAATAAAACTGCAACCTGATTTTCCCCTTGAACACCTAATATTGTAACCTATCTACAGGTTCTTTTTTTACTATTTTAACATAATAATCTTTTATTGTCTATAATTAAACAATAAAAAAAATATTATCTTTTAACTTAAGACAATATTTTTTTATTGCTACATTTCAAATTCAACCCTTACCCTGATATTATTAATTATTTTTTTACTTAAAATCCCTTTTTTATCCCTCTCAAATGAATAAAAAGATTGACTGTCTACAAAATCTAATAAAACTTTATTCCTCTTATCAAATATTTTTGATAAATCACTATATTTGCATATATCTTCTTTAATAATATCCTTTTTCAAAGAGCCTTTAAAAGTATTTTTACATATAAATCTCAACATATACTTTTCACCAACACCCGCTTCATTGTATCCTCCAATTATAACATAATCTATTAATGCATCAAATACCTCTTTATCAAATTCTTTCATTATATTTCCTTTTTGCAAAATTTCCTTTATTTTTTCTACTCCTCTTTTAGTCATTTCCTCATCTTCAATTAATAATTCTAATTGTTCAATCTCTTTCTCTACTTGTATAATTTTGTTATCCAATCCAACAACTTTTGTTTCATAGATTTCTTTAGTAATAACTTCGTCAATAAGTAAATCTAATGTCTTCTTTTTTCTATTTTCAATTTCTCTTCTATTTTTTTGTAATAATTTTATTCTTTCTTTTACACTATAATCTTTTGTTATTAATTTTATTTTATCTAATAAATTTTCCAATGCTTCTTTATTACCTTGACATAGAATTTCATAAGCATCTAAAAATGCTTTTTCAATCACACTCTCCTTTATAATCTTTGATTTATCACAAAACATCTTACCTTTTTTTGCCGCTTCAACACAAAGCCATGCTGGTTCAACCCTTCCTGTGCCAGAATATAAACTCCTTCTCGTTAGTATGTTTCCACAATATCCACACCTCAATCTATTACTTAATGTAAATTTCCTTCCTACATTTCCCAACCTCCTTCCTGTTGCCCTTGCACCACATTTTTGTTTTAATATTTCTTGAACCTTATCAAAAACATCAGCTGATATTATTGGTTCATGATGATCTGATATATAATATTTGTCTTCCTCCCCCATATTTTTAACTCTCTTATGAGAGATAGGGTCTACAGTATAAGTTTTGCCTTGTAATACATCACCTTTATATTTCTCATTCCTTAATATCAAATACACAGAACTATCACACCACTTTTCTTTTCCCTTTGGAGTTCTTATATTCATTTGAGTTAATTTTTTTGCTATTGTATAAGCACCATATCCTTCACAAAATAATTTAAATATTAATTTTACAGTTTCTGCATCCTCCTGATTAATTATCATTTGCTTACTTTTTGACTGATATTGATAACCTAAACAATTATTAAATCCTATTAATTCTCCTCTCTCCTTTTTCATCTTTAATCCTAACTTTACATGAGTGGAGATATTTTCACTCTCCTGTTGTGCAACTGAACTTAAAATTGTCAATAATAATTCTCCTGTCATTTCTAGGGTATTTATATTTTCTTCTTCAAATAAAACAGCTATATTATTTTCTTTTAAAATTCTAACATATTTTAAGGTATCTACTGTATTTCTTGCAAATCTAGAAATAGATTTTGTTAATATCAAATCATATTTCTTATTTATACCATCTTGTAGCATTTTCATAAAATTTGCTCTCTTATAATCTACTGTTCCTGAGATTGCCTCATCTGCATAAATATCTACATATTCCCAATCAGTATTTGAAGTTATTTTTTCCTTATAATACTGTTTTTGAGAATTATAACTATTAAGCTGTTCCTCATCCCCTGTACTAACTCTACAATAAGCTGTTACTCTTAATTTTTCCTTTATTATTCCTTCCTTGTATAATATATTTAGGTTTTTTAATAAGGTTTTACCTATAAACCTATTGCAATCATAATTTTATTTTTATATAATTATGAGAAATAGATAGAGTGTCGCTCTTGCTTCCTTGAAGTTTATCTTCGTGCTTGAAAGACTAGCGCCTCTTTCTTATTAGCTGTATATGAATGAGTTGGATGTTGATTTCCTTTTTAGGATTTTCTCCGTATATATAACAAGGTTGTATCGCTTATAAGAGTAGAGGATTTACACTATCTAAAATTTAAAATTGAGGTGTTTTATTATGTTTTATTTAGGTATTGATATTGCTAAAAATACTCACGTTGCTTCTTTAATGGATGAAAAAGGCAAAACTATTTTTAAGGGTTTTTCTTTTTCTAATACTACTGAAGGTGGCAAATCTCTTCTTGAAATACTCAAGAAAAATGCAGAATTTACTGATATTTCAGTTGGTATGGAAGCTACTGGTCATTATTGGCTTTCAGTTTATTCTTTCCTTTATGACTATAATTTTAATTCTATCCATGTCATCAATCCTATTCAAACTGATGGATGGCGTAAAGGTACTGAAATTCGCAAACGCAAAAACGATACTATTGATTCTGTTTTAATTGCAGATTTAATTCGTTATGGTGATTTTGTTGACACTTCTCTTTCTAACGAGGATTTGTTCTCTCTTAGAAATATTTGTCGTATAAGAAATTACCTTATTCAATCTGCGGGCGACTTAAAACGTAAAGTTATATGCGTTCTTGACCAAGTATTTCCAGAATATCAATCTATTTTTTCTAATACCTTTGGAACTACCTCTAAGCAGCTACTTTTGGACTTTTCTTCACCTTCTGATTTTGAAGAGCTTTCTGTTGAAGATTTAACAAAAACTCTTGAATCTCTTAGTAGAAAAAAGGTTGGCGAATGTACTGCTAAAAAACTAATTGACTCAGCCAAAAATTCTTTTGGCATTACTTTCTCTAGAGAAAGTTTTACTTTTCAATTAAAACTATTAATTGAACAAATACAATTTATTGATAATCAAGTCAAAGAATGTGAAACCAAAATTAGTGAATTGATGGAAAAAATAAATTCTCCAATTACTACAATTCCTGGTATTGGTCCTGTTCTTGGTGCCGTGATTATCAGTAAATTTGGCGACATCAGTCGTTTTGATAAGCCTTCTAAACTTGTTGCCTTTGCTGGTATTGATGCTACTGTGTCTCAATCTGGTAAATTTGAAGGCACTCATAACGTTATGTCTAAAAGGGGCTCACCTTATTTAAGAAAGGCCTTATTTCAAGCTGCTTTAGTGGCTTCTAATACTGATCCCGTTTTGAAAGCATATTATCAAAAGAAACGTTCTGAGGGCAAACATCACAAAACTTGTATTGGCGCTGTTGCAAGGAAAATGTGCAATATTATCTATGCTGTTCTTAAAAATAACACACCTTACGAAGTGCCTAAGCAATAATTGGTTCTGTTTTATTTTTCCATATATTTCCAACGATTTTATTTTAGAAATCGTTTATTTGTGTTGCTTAAATTTCATTCAAAATTTTTTTTATTTTTTTCAAAAAAAAGCTTGACTTTTTATAGTTGGTCTTTCTAATTTTGGTAATGATATTATTATTTTTAAACCATTATCATTTTTTGCATTAATATTTCCATTATGTTTTGCAATTATTCTTTTACATATATATAATCCCAATCCGTTACCTTCTTTGCTACTATTTGTTCTTGATTCATCGCATCTATAAAATTGTTCAAAAATTCTATCTAATTTTTCTTCTTTAATACCTTTTCCATTATCCTTTATCTCTATTAAAATATTATTTACTTCTTCTTTAACATTAAAAATAATACTTAAATTTTTTGTGTTTGCATATTTAATACTATTATAAATCACATTACTAAAAACTCTAAACAATTGCTCTTTATCAACATTTACAAAACAATTCGCTTTAATTGATTTTTTTAATGCAATACCTTTATCTGCTAATTCAACTTTTTGAGTTTCTAAATATAAATTTATTAAATCCCCTATTTTTTCTTCATTAAAATTATATGATATTTCACTTGCTTCTAATTGTGATAAATTAAATAGTTTTTCTATCAAAACATCCATTTCGCAAGCATTACTATAAGCAACATCTAAATATTGTTCTTGTTTTTCTTTTGTTGATGCAACTCCATCTTTTATACCTTTAACATAACCTTTTATTGAAGTCAATGGAGTTCTTAAATCATGTGATATTCCTGTAATCATATCTTCTTTTGACTTTTGTTCCCTTTTATTTAACTCCTTTTCATTTTTTATAGACTTTTGCATTTTATTAAAAGAATTACATAAAAGTTCAAACTCATATTCTCCATTATACTTTATTTCCTCATCATAATTTCCATCTTCTACTTTTTTATTTGCTTCTATCAATTTATTAATTGGAATCATTATTCTTTGCACAATCTTATTAGTAAAAAATTGACTTATTAATAAAATTGCAAGTATTGCTATTGCTATTGAAATCTCCATTCTTAAGTAAAAATTTGAAACAGTTTGATTTGTATATTTCATAGCTTGTTCGGGTGTTAAAGAAGGTTTCTCTGGATTTTTAGACATTCCTTCAAATTTTTGATTAGGATAAACTTTTTCAAAATCTTCTACAGTTAATCTATCAACATATTTTGTTTTAAATACATTCATCACTATTCCAACTACCATAAATAACATTAAAAGACATATAAATATTGTCATCGTATTAAAAATTAATATTCTATTTTTTAATTTCATTTTTTATCTCACTTTCTCTTATTATTTTAATTTATAATTATTAAGAATTTATGTAAAAATTATAAACTTTTTATAAATTTTTGTCATTATTACACAATATTAACCTAAACTTACAATTATTATTTCCTAAACTATTGAGATTTTTTCAATTTCCTCTATTAATATTTTTTCTTTGTTTTTTATTATGTCATAAATAGTATTATCTTTTAATGTCGAACAATCAAATAATTTAATTTCATAATCTTTGTATGTTTTTATAATTTTTTCAAATGCTTCCTTATTTTTTCTTGTTTCTATTATTAATGGCTTAAACATAAATATTTTAAAATCTATATCATTGTACCTAACTTTATAATCAATCATACTTTTAGATAAACCCTCATAATTATTATAATCTATATATAAAATTGCTTTTTTACAATCAAAAGCTCTTTTGTCATTTATATTACAAAAATTAAACTTAGTATTTTGTTTATTATCATTTAAGCTTTTATCAGAAATAGTATCATTAATATATAAAATATTCGTTTTTTGAACCTCATTATCATCCCACGCCATTATATATTCTATTTCATTATTATCTTTATTGATTTCACTACTAATCTTTTTAAATCCCATTGCTTTAAAGAATAAAACACTTGATATATTTTTTTCATATACTCTAACTAATAGATACTTGTACTCTTTTTTTATATTATTCATTAGCATTGTACCTATTCCTTGCCTTTTATACTTTTCATCAACAAAAAATGCCTTTATTTCTCCATCTTCTTTAATAGATGTAAATGCCTTTATAGTATCATTTTCCAAATACACATTTGTATTTGCATTACATAAAATTGAATCCTGCATTTTATCATAATTATTACTCCAGTAATTTGAATTAATAAAGAAATTTGATTTATAAACTCCATTCCTCCACAAAAACATTACATCATCTATATCTTCATTTCTTATTTTTCTTAACATATATTGCTCCTTCTTTTGTATTCTATCATATATTTTAATTTTTTTCTATACATAAAAATTAAAAACTCTATAATATAGAATTTTTTGTTAACATTACTAGTATATATTAAATTTTCTGCTTTAATTTCAAAATCACACTTAGAAATTGCATTTTATTCTCAACTATTTAATTTTAAATTCATTTGAATATATATCAATATAGCCATTATCATAAACTGGTTTTACTATTATATAAATTATCATTTATATAACATTATTAAATATTACAAATCCAAATAGTTCTATAATAATTCCATTATTATAGAACTTACCTTTATTCATATCTTCTATTAAAGTTAATTTATTCTAATTCTTTTCTTGTAGCTTTCTTAAACAACTATTCATTGCGCCCAAACTTTGAATTAATTCTAGTGATTCTAAAGCAAAGGTTACTCTTACCACAAGTTGTTTATCCTTTTCTGACCATGCAAAAGATTTTCCTATCAATACTTTTATTTTTTCCTGTTCATACATATATTTAAATATTTCCTCTTCTGTGGTTATTGTTCTATCTCCATATTTTGTTCCCTTTAATTTAGTAAAATCTAATAGAGAAAAGAAACCTGATTGTGCCATTGTTCCTTTAACAAAATCAACTTTCGGTATTCCCTTTAAAACCTCTTCTTCATTTTTAAGATTTGCCTTTTTTATATCCCTTTCAATACGTAATTTCATTGATAAATTAGATATTGATTTAACACCATTTACTAATGCTTTTAATAATTCTAAACGATATTTATATTGTTCTATTATAGAAGAAAAATATTTGTTATAACACCTATATCTCTTATCAGAAGCATTAAAAGCTCCTGCTAAAGCTCGTTGCTGAATTATTGGTAATGAATCCATAACATGAAAAGTATAATTATTTATTGCCTCTATTATATTCTCATTTGCTAAAACAACTCCTGCCCTTATAGAGGCTAATCCATAACTTTTTGAAAGTCCAGTAATAGTTATAACATTATCAAATAATTCCTCCATTGTTGCCATTGGCAGAGCAATATTATCCCTATCAAAAGTTAAATCCCTATATATTATATCATCTATTACAAATACCCCTTTTTCCTTACAAACTCTACCTATCTGCCTTAATAATTCTTTTTGTCTATTCCCCATTACACTCCCTATTGGATTGTTTGGATTTGCATTAAAAAATGCGACAACACGTGGTTGATATGATAATTTTAATGATGAATATTTCTCTATCAATTTCTTATTAATATTATCAATACTTTTTGAGAGTTTCTTTGGATTAATAAACCAGCCATCAATCTGAGATAAAGGTAATATTTCTGTATTTACACCATTTCTTTCTGGAATAAAAGTAAATAATCCATATGTTGGTCCAGTCATCAAAACAACATCGTAAGGTCTAGCAATAGTTTTAATAATAACATCAAAAGCTTGTGTAGTAGCCATCGTAAAAGTTATATTATCAATATTAAGTCCTCTTGGACTTTTTATTCCTTCCCTTATAAAATACTCTATTATTTCCCCTTTTGTTTCATTATCTCCTTTAGCAGATGTATACACATATAAATCTTTCCTATTTATACATTTCTCCATATATTCCTTACATAATGGAAACATTGGGAATTCAATAGGATCACCTCCTATTAAATAATGACTTGTTTTGTTTTTATTCTTTTCATTCACTAATACTCCCAATCCATCACCAAGTAATCCAAAGGCCTCTTCAACCCTCTTCGTATACCCCGAAAATTCTTTTTTTTCCACGCCCCTACCTAAGTATGGTAAACCTCTATGTTTTAAACCTCTATCTTTAAAAATTTTATCATTATCTTTAAGAAACCTATCAAGTGCATTATTTTTCATTTTTCATATCTCCCTCTATTTATTTTTTCCTTTTACTCTTCCTATACTTCCATCTAATTCTATTTCTTTATACTGTAATAGTTTCTCTATAGCACTCATTCCAATTCCCGTAACACATGGTATTCCAAGTTCTCTACAAATTATTGCTGTATGGCATAGAAATCCACCTCTAGCTGTTACTGCTCCCTTTGCCTTCATAATATTTGGAACCCAACTAGTCCCTGTAATATTTGCTAACAAAATTTGACCTTTTTCCAAGCTCTCATCCGGTGATTCTAAATATTTTGCTTCCCCTGAAACTATCCCTGATGATGCCGAAATTCCATAAATCCACTCATCTTCTCTTTTTTTTGTTTCAATCCTATATATATTTTGTGTTACAGGTCTAAATTGTAACATTATTAGCTCTCCATCCAATATCATCCACTCAAAATCCGAATTACACTTAATCAATTTTTGATATTCTAACATTTTTTCTCCAATTGTTACTCCTTTTACCTTAATTGCATCACCTGAGAAGGCAGATTTTTCCCAAAATTCATTATATGGAGTATCTGTTCCTGAAACTAATTTTTCTCCATTTCCATGAACCCACTCTAATACTCCTGTTTCTAGTGAGTTTCCTATCCATACACCTGCATACTGTGGTTCTTTAAAAGCCTGAATAATAACCGCCATATTAGGTTTCTCAAGGTTATTTAATTTTATATATTCTTTTACCCTTTCATTATTAACTGAATTTTTCACATATTCTATCTGTTCTAATATTTTTTTATATTCAACATTTAACACCGAATCAAACATTCCTGCAAAAGAATTTTTTTTACCATCTTCAATGTCAGCAGAACTTCTAATTGAATAATATTCATATTTTTGTTTTAAAAATGTCAAATCATTCTGCATAATCTCTGTAAATGTAGGAACAACCACTGAATATGGTATAGGAATATTCTTACTATTCAATACTGCTAATCCATACATTTTTCCTCCTATTAGCTTAACAACATCTTCTTTTATATATAATTCAGATATAATACTACATATTTCTATATCTAACAATTTTCTTTTCCTTAATTTATCAAATAATCTCTTTTTTAAAACTTCCTGTTCTAATTGAAATGGACTTAAATTATTTGTTTTCAAATATTCTATATGAACTTGTTCTATAAAGTTCCAATATTCTCCTTCAAAGAAATAATGTTGTTCATCCTGCCATTTTTTCAACACCACATATTTTTTTAGTAAATCATCTTCAATTTCTTTATTATCATTACCATAATTGACCTTATTTTTCATATCTATAGACAAATACTTTTTATCAATTTGTGCAATGATATCTAAATAATTATTTTGATATTTTTCCCTTATTTTTTCAACTATTCCATCACTTATTACTGAATATTCATCTATACTCTCCAAAAAATAGAAATATGCTAAAGACCTTAGACAACTACTTAATTTTTTATTAAACTCATCTGTTATTGTCTTTGCTTTTTCATAATTCTTTACTGTTTTTTTTCTTATTTCATTAAAAATACTATCCATTTCTTTTGAAGAAATCGAAGAAGATAATAGCCTTATATAGTTTAATACCTCATCAGCAAAACTCTCGTCATCTATTGCTTCCATTAATAAACGCCCTCCAAATGACTTTTTTGTTAACACCCTCTCTATGATTTTCTTATAATTCTTAAATTTTAAAAAACTTATCATTTTAAATTTTCCCCTTTTTTACATATTTTCATATTATTTTGCAATTTTGTCTCTAATTTTATCCATTTATTATATTTGCATTGCCTTCTATTTGTACAACTTTTACAATCTGGACATCTCGATATTTTTAATTTTTTTAAATATCTTTCTGGTTTCATCAATAATTGATTGACATCTCTTACAATATCTTTTTGATATTTCTTACCATATACCATTTTTCCATTAACTATTCTTAATCTCAAATATTCAAGATACTCCCTCTCAAACAAATCTAGCTCCTGATTATCTAGCTTTCTTTCAATAATTCTTATTGCTTTTTCATATTTCTTATTTAACACTAATTCAATAATTAATAAATAAAAATAATTCAATCCGACATAATCATTTTTTATATAATTATTAACTTCAAATAAATTATTGGGATATATGAAAGTTGAATACTTGATATTATTTGAAAGTTCCTCAAAAATACTTTCAAACAGGTAATTATCTTTCCCTCTTAATGTAAGAAAACTATAGTAGTTTTCTTTTAAATCTTTATACTTAGAATAAACTTTTAATTTTATTGTATCTAATACATCAACATTTGATATATTAGGAATATACACCTTATATGTATTAAAACCTAAAAAGGAATAATCTTTTATATATAATTCTAATTTATTTCTTTTTACAACTTTTAAAACACATTTCAATGCCTCCTTATTATTATCTATATTTTGAAATGGCAAATATTTCAAAAGTACTTTCTTTTCCTTAACAAAAAAATTTTTTGAATGTATTCCATTATTAGATGCATAACATTTTAACCAGTTTAATTGTAAAAAATCTTCCTTATACTTATCTTTTTTACTTTCATATTCATTATCCATTAGTTTAAACTTTGTTTCAACTTCAGAAATTGATATTCCTTGAAAAATTTCTGTAATACACCTTTGTAATGCGATCTCAAAATCAGGGTCTGAACCAATTGAAAATAAATATTTTTGTCTTTCTTCATCTTGAATTAATAAACCCACAACTGGAATATTTCCACTTAAAGAACAATCCTTTATTGTATAATTATACCCCATTATCTTTATTTGTTCCAACTGATTTTTTATTCTTTTTATTTGTCCATCTTCTACAATAATTGTCGGCATTGATAATTCTTCTAACATAATTTTCTTATATGCATATCTTTCAAATATCTCACAAATTCCCTGTACCAATGCTTCTTCTTTAGAATTACCTGCACATAATCCATTTGAATGCGAAAATAAATTTATTAACCTAATTGGTAAATCTTCTTGTTTATTTTTACTAGTATTATAGAAAGTTGTATAATATCTATACTGCGAATTACACTTTATTAATTCTCTAACATTTCTTTCTTTTAAAATATCTAATCTTTTAAATTTTTCAATAAATTTGTCATAAGATAAGTATTTTTCATCAATATAATTAACATCATTAAACTCTTTACTTAAAAAGTCTTTTTTTATTAGATTCCTACTTTGTATTCGTTCCATTAATTCAGCATATGCACTTGCTCTAGCATACTGTTTTGTAATACCTTTTCCATTAGTTCCAATTCCATTAAAACCTCTTAATTCCACTCTTACCGAAAAAATCAAATTATTTAAATTGATAACTCTACTCTCCTTAACTTTAATTTTATTTACTCTTAAAATTTTTTTTATTCTTTTTATAGTTTCTCCGGGTAAACAATCCTTCCTATTATAACACTCCTCCATAATATTTACACACCCTTTTTATAAAAGAAATAAACTAATTACATACTCTTTATATAATTAGTTTATTTTTCAAGTTAATCTTGACAATAATTTCCACCTAATTGTTTTGCAATTTTTTTATCACAAGAATTATTATTAATTCTAATTAAAGCTGACTTTTTATTAATTCCTATAATCTTCTTTAATACTCTTAACATATTATACTCACCCCCTTTCATTTCGATTTTATTTAATCTCAATTAAATTCTCTTTTTTCATAATAATTAATAACTGTTTTGCTTTTTCTTTATTATTCTTAACTAGATTTATTATATCATTTCCTGTTCGTTTTCCATCTATTTGATGTAGTATTTTCTTTGTATACCCATTACACAACCTTATTTTACAACCAATTATTATATACTCTCTTCCATTTCTTCTTATAAACTCAAAAGCTAAACTTATTGGTCTATTCTTTATTATCTCCCATTCAATTTTATTTATATTTTCAACTGTTGCATCACACATTTCTTTCCAATACTCT
The DNA here is from genome assembly GCA_030539155.1 of Clostridia bacterium. GTDB lineage: Bacteria > Bacillota > Clostridia > TANB77 > CAG-508 > JAUNSP01. The sequence goes on along the minus strand of JAUNSP010000027.1, from coordinate 1,985 downwards.
CCAGACAACTCAGCCTTACATCCACCTTTACACATCAAAAAATACTTACATACTTTGCATTCACTAGAAACCCAATTCATCTTTCTATATTTTCTCATCTTATTTGAATTCCATATCTTTTTAAACGAATTTTGATATATATTTCCTATTGTTTTAGTTGAACTTGCACATATCTTTACATCTCCATTTGCTTCAATTGCAGCAATTGTTTGTCCTGCACCACATCCATGCGTTAGAAATATATTTTTTTCATCAATAGTACACGGTGCAATACAGTTACTTATCTTTATATTATATCCATCATCGTTTAGTTTTCTAACTATATCTAGCATATTATTTAAATTTGTCTTTTGATACTTTATCCCGGCTCCAATATAATTAAGCCTTGCGATTGAAAGATTCCATTCATTATCCTTACACAATTCTGCCAAATATTTTAAATTTTCTTCATTAGAATTATAATCCGTTGATGTGCAATTAATATTTATATTTATATCCTGATTTTCTTTCTTTACAAGTTTCAAATTTCTTATAATAGCATCATAACAGTTAATATTTCCAACAGCCTCATTATGTATTAAAGACTTTCCGTGAATTGATACTCCTAATCCAATTATATATTTTATTAAATCTCTATTTTCCTTTTTTGAAAATAAGATTCCATTTGTAACCAAAAATTGTTTAAACCCTAAATTGTATCCATATTTTAAAACTTCTTTTATATCCTTATGCATTAATGGTTCTCCACCTGTATAATAAATATATATACCCCCCATATTTTTTAATTTACATAATACATTTTTTATATCTCTTAATTTCATAAACTCATTCTCACTATTAGATTGTGAACAAAAATTACATTTAAGCATACACTCTGTTGTGATTTTTAAGTAAATAGATGTTGGGTATTTAATATTTTGAAGTTTTAAATTTCTGTTTATATCTGATACTTCATATTTAATCATTTTTTCCTTATGATATATTTAATATTTTAAACAACCATATTCCCCTTTCTTTCTGATTTTTTAATTAAACATTATTTTAGAATAATCCGTTACACCTTCTGAAGAATTAATTAAAATTGTCTTTTTTCTCCATTTTTCATTTTCCTTAGTAAATCTTTTTAACATATTTTCAAGTTTGCTTGGTTCAATTGCCTTAATATTAACATCTCTATGTTTATCTCCACAAAGATTATTTATTTTTAAATATATATTTTTTCCAAAACCATCTAATAATTGTGCAAATTTTTCTAAATCTTTATATTCAAAATTATCATATGTTACATATGTTACAATAACCCTAACATTTTCCTTCTCCGATGCTTCTTTAATTAGATTTATTGGATTATCCCAACATAACTTTTCATTTTTAATTCCAGAAGTTCTAATAGCTTCTTCTTTTGTCAATCCTTTTATTGATACCCCTAAAACATTGATTAATTTTTGATTTAAAAGCTTAGATACTATTGTATTAATTGAACCATTCGTGTCTAAAAAAATTATTCCACCCTTTTGTTTCACAACTTCTAACATTATATTTAAATTTGGATTCATACAAGGTTCTCCACCTGTAAATTTAAACATCTTTCCCTTGTAGAGCAACTTATCTATCTTATTCGAAAATTCTTCTAAAGTCATATAATCTGGCTTTAAATTTTTATTTAATCCATTTTTACAAAATGAACATTTAAAATTACACTTTATATTGGCAATCGCATGAGCATTTCTTATATCAAAGTTTTCCTTTCTATCTATACATTTTGGTGCAAAAAAGTTTTCTCCAATGCTTGCCTCTATTAACTTATCATCATATTTCATAAAATTCTCCTTTATTGTTTTTTACAATATACATTATAACCTAATTCTCTAATTTTGTCAAATTTTGGTATTTCTTAATTTGTACAAGTTTGTGTAGTAAATTTATATATTTTTATTTAATTAAAGTTAGGAAATCCGTTTTTATGGAAAATAATTCCAATTAAA
>JAUNSP010000026.1 GCA_030539155.1 Clostridia bacterium | reverse complement strand
AGAGAATTACTTAAAAATAGCAGAGGTGCGGAAATTTTTTCGGGCTCTAATTTTGGTGCGCAAAATTTTAATAACTGCGGGCAGAATTTGGATAAGGGCTCTTGTAACGCAAACGGTATCACCCTAATTGCACTAATAATCACTATCGTAATTATGCTAATTTTAGCAGGGATTACAATTAATTTAACATTAGGGGAAAATGGTATTTTCTTAAAAGCAAAAGATGCAAAACAAAATTATGAAATAGCAAGTCTAAAAGATCAAATTCAAATGGATCTATCAAATGCAGAAACAAAATTATTGATAAATGGGGGCACAGTTACAAATGGACAGATAGCAGCAACACTTTCAAAATATGGAACAGTAAATTTTGGAACAGGGGATGATATAAATAAGGTAACAGGCTTTACAGTAAATGGTAGATTTACAGCTATTGAGGATGTATGGAGTGGAGTGCAAGAAGTTAAATGGAGTATAAATGGAGAAAATAAAAACGTAAATGCAGTTTTAGATACAGAAGGAGTAGCAGTTCCTGTGCCAACAGGTTTCCACTATGTAGGGGGAACTGTAGATACTGGTGTAGTAATAAGTGATAACGAAAGTGATAAGGATAAATATAGAACATATAGTAGTGTTCCTTCAGGATATAGTTATGAAAATGATATAGATGGAGATGAAACAACCGTAGCGTATTTATTAGAAGGAAATCAATTTGTATGGGTGCCAGTAACAGGAGGAATAGAAAATGCGAGAAGTGATTTTTGCACCAATAAAAATTATTATGGAAATTTTGCAGATTGTATAGATGTATTTGATGCTGAATATAGGGATGGAACAGCGACACATAGAACAGAACCTACTAGAACATTAAGTTTTGACAATGATAGTTCAACACTTGCAAATTATGATGCAATGAAAACGAGTGTAAATAACTACGGAGGATTTTATGTAGCAAGATATGAGGCTTCGACATCAGACTTTGCTGGAAATTCAGGAAAAACAAGTGGAGCAACAGCAGGAAATGTTTTAAGTAAAGCAAATGGAAAGCCATGGGATGCAATAAATCAAGCAGAAGCAAAGGCAAAATGTGAGGCTATGTATAATGACTCAAGTTCAGTAAAAAGTTTATTAATGAGTAGTTATACATGGGATGCAACACTAAGTTTTATACAAAATAAAGGGGACAAAAAGAATGTATCAAAGGATAGTACAACTTGGGGAAATTACTTTAATAGAAGAGGAGTAAAAGATAAAATAACATTTACAGGTAATTATATAAATGCTACATGGAGTTGGGGTACAATTGGAACATTTAATAGTAATAATACATGGACAAACGGAACTGATGTTAGTTCAGCAGAAATGTCAAATTATTTAAAATTAGGAACAGGAACATCAGAAAGTACAAAAGCAAATAATATATATGATATAGCAGGAAATCTGTGGGAATGGACAACAGAAATATCAAATACTGCAGGTTCTAATGTAAACAATAGGGTTCTTCGTGGTGGGAGTTGCTATGACCATGGTTCGGACCGCGTTGCTAGCCATCGCTTCGGTAACGACTCTGTGACTGACGCGTACACGAGTGTTGGGTTCCGTCCTCAGCTTTTCATCCAGATGTAATTTTAGATAATAAAACATAATAAATTTAAATAATGAAACAGCATAAAAGCAAGAAAATTTTAAAAATTTTCTTGCTTTTTGGATTATTATATAGTAAAATAAAAGTAGATTAGAATAAAAAAGGAGAGAATTTTTTGAAAAAAGCAATAACATATGAATGCCTACATGTTTGTAAGCAATCAGGGGCTAGAAGGGGAGTAATTCACACTCCACATGGAGATATACAAACACCAATATTCATGCCTGTGGGCACACAAGCAACAGTTAAGTCTATGACACCTGAAGAACTAAAAAATGAGGTAAATGCACAGATAATTTTATCAAATACTTATCATCTATACTTAAGACCGGGCAACAAGATAGTAAAAGAGGCAGGGGGACTTCATAATTTCATGAAATGGGATAGGCCCATCCTTACTGATAGTGGAGGCTTTCAAGTATTTAGCCTGGGAGATTTGAGAAAGATAACTGAAGAGGGAGTAGAGTTTAAATCCCATTTGGATGGTGCTAAATTATTTTTATCACCAGAGAGCGTAATGGAAATAGAAAACGATTTAGGTGCAGATATTATGATGGCATTTGATGAATGTTGTCCATATCCATCAACCTACGAATATACAGAAAAGTCGATGGAAAGAACTACAAGGTGGGCAAAAAGGTGTATAGAGGCACATAAAAATGATGAAAAACAAGCTCTCTTTGGGATTGTGCAAGGTGGCATGTATAAAGATTTAAGAGAAAAGTCTGCAAAGGATTTAGTGGCACTTGATTTTCCGGGATATGCAGTGGGGGGCCTTAGTGTAGGAGAGCCAAAAGATTTAATGTGTGATATTTTAGGGTTTACAACAAAGTTTTTACCAGAGGATAAACCAAGATATTTAATGGGGGTTGGAACACCAGATTACCTATTAGAAGCAGCTCTTCGAGGAATTGATATGTGTGATTGTGTACTTCCTACAAGGATTGCAAGGAATGGTACAGCACTAACATGGAATGGGAAAGTTGTAGTTAGAAATGCTACTTATGAGAGAGATTTTTCACCTCTTGAGGAAGGGTGTAAATGTTATACTTGTAGGAATTATACAAAAGCCTATTTAAGGCATCTAGTTAAAACAAAAGAAATATTAGGAATACGATTATTATCTATACATAATTTATATTTCTTGAGTAAATTTATGGAAAGAGTAAGAACAGAAATCGAGAATGATAATTTATTAAACTTTAAAAAAGAGTTTTATGGAAAAAATAAATTATATAAAGAAATATAGGATAAGGAGAGAAAAAATATGAATTTAATTGATGAGAGTAGTCAAGAAGTTAAAAAAGGAAATAAAAAAGGTAAAGGATTAATAATCTCGATGATAGTCGTATTAGTGTTGTTATTAGCTGTTACGTCTGCGTTGATATATTTATTAAACCAGGAAGAACAAAAGGTTTTTAAGTTTAATTTAGATGGTAATCAGGTAACGATATCACAAAGTTTCCTTTATGTTGATGGAGAAAAGGAGTATATCTCTATAAAAGAACTTGCCGAGATACTTGGATATAAGGTATACAATGGAGGATATAAGGAGTATACTGAGGATTTAACAAAATGCTATATCCAAAATAAAAATGAGATAGTAGAATTTACAGCAAATTCTAAAGAATATTTTAAAATAAATCCAAATGCAACAGAGGACTATCAAAATTTTTCAATTAATGGAAAGGTATTGCAGACAAACGACTTATTATATATTCCTATAGATGACATATCAATAGCATTTAATTGTAGTTCATCAAAAAAAGGTAATAATTTGATAATTGAATCACTTGAATATCTGGCACAGCAGTATACAGTTAAGTATAGTAATGCAAAATTTACAGAATATGATGATATGAAAGCTATATTATATGGAGTCATTATAATTCAAGATGAAAATAGTAAATTAGGTTTAATTACCCTACAAGGGGATACGATTGTAGGAGTTAAATACAGTAATATAGAATTTTATGAAAGTACACAAGAATTTTATATAACAACAGCAGAGGGAAAGAAAGGGATAATAGATATAGAGGGTAAGACAAAAGTAATCCCAACGTATGATGAAATACATAGCATAAGTAAGGACTTACAATTATATGTCGTATTAAGTGGTGGAAAGTATGGAATAATTAACTCTAAAAATGAGATAGTGCTTTACATTGAGTATGATATGATAGGAATACAAGATGTAGATAGATACCACAATATAAAAAATCAGTATTTAATTTATGATAAGATAATACCAATATGTAAGGAAGATAAATGGGGATTTATAGATACACAAGGAAATTTTGTTTTACCAATGGATTTTGACAATATTGGGTGCATGGTAAATACAAATGTTGCAGCGGCGAAAGATGTAGTTTTAATAGATGAGTATAAGGCTATTGTAGTTGGAAAAGACGATTATTATGGAATAATAAATACAAAGGGAGAATTTTTAATTCCTCTTGGATTAACATCAGTATATTCAACGACAACATCAGGGAAAACAACCTATAGTATGGTATATCAAGAACAAGTAATTGATACATTAGATTATTTAAAACAAACATATTTAGATGAAGAGACAAGTGTAGATAATACGCAGGATCAAATGATACAAGAAAACAACACAGAAGATAATGAATAAATAATAAAAATAGGGCATACAATTTTATATAAAGTTGTATGCTTTATTATAATATGTGTAAATGTTATAATTATTAAATTTGACATTTATGGGGAGGTATGTATGGATAGTAAGAAGTTTATATTAAAGGGGATTGCGTATTCATTAATAACTACAATGATAATGTTGCTTGTTTTTGCGCTTTTACTTACATATACTAATATTCAAGAAAATACAATAGAATCTGTGTTAACAGTAATAGTAATAATTTCTAGTATTATTGGTAGTTTTTTTGCTACAATAAAGATAAAAAGAAATGGTATCTGGAATGGTTTGTTAATTGGACTTACTTATGTAGCCTTGATTTATTTAATATCTGGAATATGTGGAGGAGGAATGGGATTGACCGTATATTCATGGGCTTTAATAGTAACGACAGCTATAACAGGTATGTTGGGAGGAATAATAGGTGTAAATTTTTAATTATTTTTCAATAAGCCCTTGACAGATTGACAAAGAAAATATACAATATAGGTGCAAGTAAATTTTATATTAGAAAAAATAATTAATATATATTTAATTGAACATTGAAAAAATAATAGAAAGAGGTGTGATTATGAATTTAATAATCAATATAGCCGTTTTCTTAATCTCAGCAATTATATTTTTATTTGTAGGTATTATTGTAAGAAAAAAAATTGCTGAATCTAAAATGCAAGGAGCAGAAAATGAAGCCAAGAGAATTGTGGAATTAGCCAAAAAAGACGCAGAAAATATAAAAAAAGAAGAAATTTTTAAAGCTAAAGAAGAGATTATAAATACTAGGAAAGAATTGGATTTAGAGATTAAGGAAAGAAGAGGCGAAGTACAAGCACAGGAAAAAAGAATCATTCAAAAGGAAGAAAATGTAGAAAAGAGGATTAGCATATTAGAAAATAAGGAGCAACAACTATCATCAAAGAGGAAGGATTTAGAAAATAAGGAAGTAGAGATTCAAAGATTGTATGATAATGAAATTGAGGAACTACAAAGAATTGCAGGTTTGACAGTTGAGGAAGCAAAGAGTCAATTATTAGACGAAGTTGAGAGACAGATTACTTCTGAGAAGGCAGCATTAGTAAAAGAATTAGAAGGAAAAGCAAAGGAAACTGCTCAAAAGAATGCGAAGGAAGTTATTAGTTATGCAATTCAGAAATGTGCAGCAGACCATACGTCAGAAACGACAGTATCTATTGTTCCATTACCTAACGATGAAATGAAGGGTAGAATTATTGGTAGAGAGGGAAGAAATATTAAGACATTAGAGATTTTGACTGGTATAGATTTGATAATAGATGATACCCCTGAGGCAGTTGTTATATCAGGTTTTGATCCATTGAGAAGAGAAATTGCAAGAATGTCTCTGGAAAAGCTAATTAATGATGGAAGAATCCATCCTGCTAAAATTGAAGAAATGGTCGAAAAATCTAAAGAAGAATTACAAGCTATTATAAAAGAAGAGGGGGAAAGAGCAGCTATGGAAGCAGGGGTTATAGGCCTTCATCCAGATATAATAGTATTGCTTGGAAAATTGAAATATAGGACTAGTTATGGTCAAAATGTATTAAATCATTCATTAGAAGTTTCAAATTTGGCAAGAATAATGGCAGAGGAATTAGGATTAGATCCAAAAATAGCAAGGAGAGCAGGTTTACTACACGATATAGGTAAAGCTTTAGATTATGATATGGAAGGAACTCACGTTGAAATAGGTGTAGAAATTCTTAAAAAATATAAAGAAAACGATATGGTAATAAATGCGGTACAAGCCCATCACGAAGATGTTGAGGCAAAAACATTAGAAGCAGTATTAATACAAGCTGCAGACGCCATATCTGCATCAAGACCAGGGGCAAGGAGAGAGACTTTAGAGGCTTATATAAAAAGACTAGAAAGTTTGGAAAATATTGCAGATTCTTTTGAAGGTGTAGATAAATCTTTTGCAATTCAGGCTGGAAGAGAAATCAGAATTATAGTTAAACCAGAGAAAATATCAGATGAAAAGATGGTTTTAATGGCTAGAGATATAGCGCAAAAGGTTGAAAATGAAATGGAATATCCAGGACAAATAAAGGTAAATCTTATAAGAGAAACTAGAACTATTGATTATGCCAAATAGGAAGGTTATCCTATTATACAATAACATAATACAATTAAACAAAGCGGACAAATTTTTGTCCGCTTTGTTTATATAGTTTCACTTTTCTATACAATAAGTTTATTCTTTCTGTTTTCTGCTTTTTGTACTAATTCTTCAAGTTGTTCCTTACCTAATATTTTCTTATCCATCAATTCTGCCACAATATCATCTAGTAAAGGTCTATTTTCCTTTAAGATCTTATAAGCTCTTTTATAAGCCTTTCTTATAATTTTCTTAACCTTCTTAAATATTGCTCTTTTAAGTTTCTCACTACATAAGAAATAGTCAATACTAACATTTTTAGCAATATTTGTCATCCCTAGATTCATTATTAGGTATTCAGCATAATATGTTGCGTACTCTAAATCCGTACATGCTCCCTCTGAATAATTATTTGTGTAGAAACTCTCTGCTACTCTACCTGCTAAATCAGTTGCAATAATATCAATAATCCAATTTTCATCTTTGTCATCTTTCTTAAAGCTAGATTCACTAATTGTTACCCCAAGAAAATCATCAGTAGGAAGTATTGAAACAACAATTCCTTCTAAAGAATTTATGTGTGGAGACATTGTTTCAACTATATAATGACCCGCTTCATGGAATGCTGTTGATTTAATATCCTCATCGCTATATTTTTCTATGATTTTATGGTGCATTTTTGAATTAGTTAAAACATCTTCATACGATACACTACTATTCCCGTTAGATTTTGCAGTTATCATTGCTTTTTCGATAATCTTTAAGACTTTACCAGGATTTTTTCCGTCATTTACGGTTAGAGATATTAATATTGCATAGTCGATAATTTTTTTTGAAATATCTATACGATGCTCATTGCCTAAAAATGTTACTTGATTTTTAATCATATTATATAAGTCCTTTATTTCAGGTTCTGTTACATCAATCCTCTCAAAACTCTTAGGCATAGCGTTTGTATCTTCAAAGTACAAATAATAATCCTCTTCGTTAGCCGCTACAATTATTCTATTACTCTTATGTTTAAGAAAGTTTTTCAATACATGTTTAAGTGTTAGTCCAATTGATAGCATTTGATTACTTCCTTCACTAAAAGTAGGGAGTTCATCCATTATTAGTATTATATTTTCCTGCTTATTAAACCATTGTTTCAGTATTCTATAAATGTCATTATCGTCATCCCCACTATCACTAATAAACAAAGAACTTAAATCCCACCTTATAACATTATAATTCTTAAATCTCTGAGGGCACTGTTTATCATTAATTAAACTTGCTAGTTTATTAATAATTGTGGTTTTACCAATCTTCTCATCACCTATAAGAGCCACATTATTATTTTTTGTTTTCGACATTATAGTAAAAATTTCTTTAATTTCTTTATTTCTAGCCTCTATCCTAATACCTTCACTCGTATCAACTTTTTGTAATGATTCTGACAAAATATCTGGTATTAGTTTATCAAAGATAATAGTATTTCTAATAAGGTTATGTAATTTAGCTATTTCGTCATCAGAGATGTCAATAGCAAGAGCCTGTAATATATCCCAGACAGCCAAAGGAGTCGAATCAGTTATTAAAAACAACTCTATATATTCAAGTCTTATAGTGTTTATATTGTTTTGGGCATACGTAGCAACTATTTTGCTTAAAAATATATAGACTTCTACAGATACGTTAAAGTTCATGTCATTTACCTCAATGAGACATCCTTTATCAAGGTCAAAATCATAATTTGGTACAATGTCCGTATCTGATGAGTTCATGATATCTTCAATTACAGATTTAGGATCATAATGGTTAATTTCACTTAAAACCAATGTATTTAGATCCCTTTCTTTTGTATATAACATAAAGTAATTGAAGAATCCATCTTTTTTAGCTAAAATTTGTTCTAATAGAACAGGTGCAATAATCCGATCAAAGCCAAGTTCCTCAGATTTTTGAATAGAGTTTTCTAAAAGTTGTACTAGAGTATATTCATATCTCATAATAAAACCTCCTTTAAAATGCATTACCTTTTGGTTACAATAAAAAGATTATAACATATTTTTTTATTTTATGCAATAGATTATGTAAAAACAACATCAATTTATATGTTTTTTAAAAAAAGACTTGAAAAATATACTACTTATAGTGTATAATAGAAAGGTAGATTTTAAAGGGGGAATAAAAAATGGTAAAAAAAGTAGCAATACTTGCAAATGGAGGAGATGTTTCAGGATTTAATGCAGTTATTAGGGCAATTGTTAAAACAGCAGAACATAATGGTGTAGAGTGCTATGGATATATAGACGGATATAGAGGATTATTAAAAAATGAATTTATAAAACTATCATCAAGGGATACTGCATCAGGAATTCTTACAAAAGGAGGTTCAATAATAGGATCGTCTACAAATGCTAATGTGTTTAATTATAAAGTAGAGGATAACGGAAAAATTGAATATAAGGATTTATCTGAAATTTGTGTACAAAATGTAAAAAAAGAGGGGTTTGATTGTATATTTACATTAGGGGGAGATAGTACTCAAAAATCCGCAAGAGATTTTTCATTAAGGGGATTAAATGTAATAGGTGTGCCAAAAACAATAGATAATGACGTAGCGTGTACAGATATTACGTTTGGGTATAACACGGCAGTGACAGTTGCAACAGAGGCATTAGATAGGCTACATACAACAGCTGAAACCCATGATAGAATAATGGTATTAGAGGTTATGGGTAGATATGCTGGATGGATAGCGTTAGAATCAGGAATTGCAGGAGGGGCAGATGCCATATTAATTCCAGAGATTCCTTATGATATTAAAAAGACTGCAGAAGCAATTATTAATAGAAAAAAAATTGGTAAGAATTTCGCAATAGTTGTTGTAGCTGAAGGTGCTTTCCCAAAAAATGGGGACGTAGAAATAAAAAATGAAAGAGATAATGGCGTTGGAGTTATTAATGTTCAACTTGGTGGAGCCGGAGATAAGGTTGCAAAGGAATTAGAACAGTTAACAGGTTTAACAAGTAGATGTACAGTGCTTGGCTATATGCAAAGGGGGGGGACCCCAACATCTTTTGACAGAGTTTTATCAACAAAATATGGAGCAAAAGCAATGGAACTTGCTCTAGAAGGAAAATTTAATGTTTTAACAATATTAAAAAATGGAAAACTAGATTCAGTTTCACTTGAAAAAGTAGTTGGCGATAATAAAGAAATAGGGGCTGTCCAAGGGGGAACTGAAGAAAGTAATGTAAGACTTGTTACAATGGAAGATGATTTAGTAAAGACCGCTAAAAATATAGGAATTTGCTTAGGAAATTAATAAAACAAATATAAAAAAATATATATAAACACCAAGCAAGATGTGGCGGATTAATACATATATATGAATGATTTCCCACATTTTAGACATAAAAACCCTTAACCTGTAACTACAAAAAAAATTTTTTTTATAATAACTATTGAAAAATTTAAAAAAGTTTTATATAATGTCATTAATGGAGTTACAAAAGTTAAAACTCTTAAAATAATATATAAAGGGGGAACGAAATGCTAATGATAAATTTTACAAACATGGGAACGCTTACTTTAGCCTTAGTTTTATATCTATTAGTGTTAATGTTAGCTAAAGAGACTAAAAAAAGCATATTTCCTGGAATAATGTTAGTCGTATTTCTAGTAATATTAGTAATACATTCAGTACTTTTATCACTTGCAGATCCAACACAGGAAGAATATCTACAATCAATAACAAAAACAATAGCAGTTGATTTGGTATTTGTATTCTTATCATTTATTACATACTTATGGATTGATGAAATCGAATCTAAACTTAAAAAGAAAAAAACAATTAACGCAGGGTTGGATTGGTTTTGGAAAAAAATCTAGTTTAATCGAATAAAGCGGATATTCTAAAGATTTATTAAATTTCATTATATAAATATTCGCATATTTGTTCGTAGACCAAAAATTTTTTTGGGCATAGCCCTTTTTAAATATAATAGGGAAGGGTAACTTTCCTACTATATAAAAGAAAGTGGAAGTTACCACTTTCTTTTTATTGTCTTTTTTTATTTAAAGAATTTTTTGATTTTATCAGAAATACTAGTCTTCTTTTGGTTTTCTCTTACTGTAACAGAAATAGGTTCTTGAATTTCTTCAATTTCAAAAAACGGTTCAGTAATCTCAAGTCCCTTTTCGATATTTACTATGCTAATTTTATTTGATGTATCAACAATTTTATAAATCGCATTGTCTTTATCAATTATAAACTTTGCCTTTAATATGCCGTCAGTGTAACAAAATAGCATGTTTTCCTTTTCTCTAAATTTAAATGATGTGAATTCAGAAAAGGCTTTAACTTCATTTAATTCTCTTTGTTCAACATCGTACACTAATTGATTGTCCCTCATACATTGAACTAATAAAACTAACATAAGTTTATTGTTATCTAACCTTAAGACTGGCTTGTGCTCTAAAAATGTTACTATATCCATCATTGAGTTGCTATCTTTAAAATTTACTGATTTCATAATAAATCCCTATCCTTCCGCGCTACAGCGCAAAATAAATAAACAATAGATACTTAATTCAATATAGATTAATTATAACACGAAATTTACATAATGTCAAATTTTAACATTATTGTTCTTCTAAATTTTTAAGTCCATATTCTATAATTTGATTAATAACACTATTAAAACTTGAATTATTTTTTTCTGCAAGAGAAGATATTTTATCAAATGTTGTTCCGCTTATTCTGATGGTTCTAGTTATGGTATCAGTATTTTTTGGAGTGCTGGTTATTCTTAACTTTTCCATATTTAATCACCTATTATTATTATACACAAAAAAATTTTAAAAATAAGTGTACAAAATGTGTACAGAATAAAAATAGTATGATATAATTTACTTCATAAAGGAGAAAGGAGTAGTGATATCTGTTGGGAAATATTGAAATAATAAGTCAAATTGCAAATAAAATGCATGTGGATTTTGATGTTGCCAATAAACTTGTTAACGCTATGATTGAAGTAATGACTGAAGAGCTACAAAAGGGCGGGAATATTAAACTTGTAAATTTTGGAAATTTTAAAGTAGCTGATAGAGCAGCTAGAAAAGGTTATAATGCTTTTTATAAAAGAATTATTGATATTCCAGCATGCAAGCAACCAGTTTTTACAGCAGGAAAAGTTTTAAAAGACACAATAAGGGGAGAATAAACTATCTAAGGTTTGAAGACAAAATTCAATTTAAAAATAAGGGTTTTGGTAGCAAAAAAATAGGGGTGAAAAGATTTATTTTCTCCTCTATTATAATTTGTCTTAATATTATTAAAAATTTTATATAATTGTATTGACTTTTTTATGAAAATGTTATAATCTAAAATATATAGAATGAATAGGAGGAAAAAAATATGAAAAAAACTATATTTACAGTAATGATGGTAGTAATTTTACTAATGAGTGTTGGGGTAGTAAATGCTACTTCAGTTAGCGAATTGAAGGACTATATTTTAGGTAGTCATGTGATAGGTGGAAAGTCAGTAACTCTAACAGCCACACAAAAAGCTCAAGTTGAGAGATATTTTGATACACATACAATTACAGAAGAACAATCAACACAAGTAATGTCAAAAATTAATGAAGTTGCAAAAGAAGTTGAAAAGATAAGTGATTTAGAAAAGATTACTAGTAGCCAAAAAAACCAACTTCTGTCTATGATTAATGAAGCTGCTGCAGTGCTAAATTTAACAGTAAGTTATGATTCTTCAGATAAGGCTATAATCGTATATGAGGATGGAGCTATAATTTCTACAATATCTCTTGAAAATACAGGATTAGTTCAGACAGGTAGTAGTAGAATACAATCAGTTTGTTACTTAGGAGGGATAGCAATTATTGCCGTTGCTTTAGTATATACAATTAAGAAGAGAAGTAAGTAAAAATGCAAAATAACAGCGAAAAAAGAGAAAAAGTAAAAGTAGCTATAAAAAATTTAGTAGTTGCTTTTACTTTTGTTATTATGATATTTATTATAGGTAGTATCTTGTTTGGGAAGCAAATCAGTATGGCAATTAAACTGGTAAAGAATATTTCTATAAAACAGAGTGATGAAATAGAAACAGAACCTATACAATTGATTCAAAATAAATTAGCTAGCTATCCAAAATATGGAGAAAAATATGGAACTTTGGAAATAGCTGATTTAAATGTGAATTTAAATTTATATTATGGAGACACATTATCAATTTTAAGGAATGGTGTTGGGCATACAGCAGGATCGTATTTTCCTGGAGAGGGAGGTTCTATAATTTGTATGGCGCATAATACAGAGGGATTTTTAAAAGAATTATCGAAAATAAAAAAAGGTGCAAACATCACAATACAAACTGAATATGGTAAGTTTGTATATGAGGTATATGATACAAAAATAGTAAACCAAGAAAATTTAGATGCAGTTCCACTTCAAAAGGAGAAAGAAATTTTAATGCTATATACATGTTATCCAACCAATACGTTTGGGCATGCTAAACAAAGATTTATAACTTATTCGAAATTAGTGGAATGTGATATCTTCTAAAAAATTTTACTAAGGAAAGGATCATGTATTAAAATGAAAAAAACAATAATATATATACTAACATTTATATTATCGATTTTTATTATACTATTAATTGGTTTAATTTTAGCTGATACTACAATTTTAAATGAAAAATATATAATAAAAAAGATGGAAAAAAGTAATTACTACCAGAAGATTTATGATATAACAAACGAGGATTTTAAAAAACACACTTTACAATCTGGTTTTGGTGATGAAATTATAGATAATATAATAGACAAAGAGATAATAAAAGAAGATATAAATAGTTTAGTAGGAACTATTTATACCAAAAGTGGCTATACTATTCACAGCCAAGAGATAAGAAGTCGATTAGAGACCAATATAGAAAATAAGATAAAAACGGGAAGATATGTCATAACAGAAGGTGATAAATCAAACATAGAGACCTTTAAGAATACGATAGTTAAAGCTTATGCAAATAATATTATATATGGGGAGTCTATAGTAGATGTTTTAAAATCTACCGTTACGAAAGTAAATAGCCTAATGAATATGATATATATAGGAATTTTATTTGTAATTATAGTTCTTATTGTACTTTTAAATACCATTGATAAAGACAAAAAAGTGCAATTCCTTCAGGTTGCATTACTTACGACAGGGTTGTTTTTTATTTTTGTGAGTCTATTTATGAGAATTGGGGTGAATTTTGATAACATTCTTATGTTTAATAAAGAAATATCAAAACTTTTCATAAATATAATTAATAATATATTGTTATATATGGGTTTAGTAGGTGCAGTGGTAATTAGTTTGATTATTATTAAAAATCTAATTTGGAAAGGGAAATCTAATGGTTAACTATGAGATGTTTTTATTAAAAACACGCTAATTTATGAAAGGAATTTTAATATGAATATATATAACAATATAGGGCTATCTCAAAACAGTGATAGTGAGAGATTAAATAATAGAGTGGAAATAATGTTGAAATATTACTTTAGTGATATTGAAAAACTAACTAAAAGGATAGAGCAGTTGCAGTGCAAGGAAGTAGAGAATATAGATGATGATTTACAGAATCAGGCAGCACAAAGAAAACTTAAATCGCAAGTATATTTAACGCAGAATAATATTAAAGAACTTGAAAAGGCAAAGGAGATTTTTTCTAATATGCATTTAAGAATAGAGTATGATAACATTCTTAAAACATACCCCAAAATGACCTTAGAAGAATTTTGGAATAGGAAAAACAAAGTAGATTATGGTGATATTACTGAGGATGAAAGTACAGAAAATCTAAATTTCAAACCCATTCAAAACAAAAGATATGTGCAAAATAATGTTAAGAATGTCGTTTATAAAAGATATCTAAAGCCTGAACAATATGAGATGATTTTTAAAGATGAGAAAATAAGAATAAGTATTCTGGGGAGATTAGATTATGAGACTACATTTAGTATACGCGATTTGGGTTTCTATAAATATAAAATAGAAAAAGCGAAGGTAAAAGATGAATACAACAATTTTAAATCATATAATATATTTTCTGGAATAAATATTAAAAGAATAAGTGAAGATGAAGAATATAAAAGGTATAATGCAAAAATTCTATTATCTGACACAAATATAAAGATGGCAATAGAGTATAATGGAGGGTATGTTGGAGAGGTAGTAGAAAATAGTGCTGGCAAGTTTTGTATATTTCATCGGACAAGAAAGATTATGTGCAGCAATAGACAATAATAAAAATATAAAAGGAGAGAAGGTGTTTTTTTAGAATGGATAAAGAAATTTGGAAAGAGGGTACATTCATTTATCCAATACCTGCAGTGATGGTTTCATGTGGAGATTTTGAAAAATCAAACATTATAACAGTGGCATGGACTGGAATAATAAATACCAATCCAGCAATGTGTTATATATCAGTAAGACCCGAAAGATATTCTTATAATATAATAAAAGAAAATGGGGAGTTTGCAATTAATTTAACGAATGAGGATTTAGTTTTTCAAACGGATTGGTGTGGAGTTAAGAGTGGCGCAAATGTTGATAAATTTAAGCAAATGAATTTAACAAAACAAAAGGGCAAATTTATTAAATGTCCGTTAATAGGGGAAAGTCCAGTATCAATAGAGTGTAGAGTAAAAGAAATTAGGGAACTAGGTAGTCACCACATGATTATGGCAGAGGTATTATCAATAGATGCAGCAAAAAAATATATTGATAAGAAGGGGGCTTTTGATATAACAAAATGTAATTTAATAGCTTATGCTAATGGAAAATATTTTACATTAGGAGAACAAATAGGGAAATTTGGATTTTCAGTTACAAAAAAAGTCTAATAGAACCTTTAACCAGTGATAAATTTCATGAAAAAATGTAAAAAAAGTTGATATAAAAAATTATTTATGATATGATAGACAAAAATAGCATGTAACTATTATAAAAAGTGAGGGAAAGAGAATGGAAGAATTAGATTTAAAAGAGTTATTTAGTATTTTTTGGAGGAAAAAGATAATTATACTTATTATAGTGGCTATATTTATTGTAATAGGCACAGTATATACGTATACAATTGTTGAACCTAAATATGAGTCTTATACTACACTTGTTTTAAAACAGATTTCAAAAACTCGGAAATGATAATATAGAACAAGGGCAGGATGATGTGGCTATTACACAGACAGATGTAACTTTAAATTCAAAATTAGTATCTACATATAGTGAGCTTATAAAGAGCAAGACTGTATTAAGAGAAGTTTTAGATAATTTACAAATAAAAGATGTAGGCGAGACAGAGTTAAAAAAGAACATAACCGTAACTGCAGTTTCAGATACTGAACTTATTCAAATAGCAGTGAAAAATAGAAATAATGAGTATGCATCAAGAATTGCCAATGAAATAGCAGAGGTATTTAGTAAAAAAATAGTAGAGATATATAATATTAGCAACATTTATGTAGTTGACGAGGCTGAAGTGAGTGAATTACCAAATAATATAAATCATATTAAAGATTTAGTGATATTCATGTTTATAGGTATTGTTGTGTCAGTTATATATGTTTTATTATTCAATATGTTGGACAATACCATAAAATCGGAGCAAGATATTGAAAATATTTCAGGCTTATTGGTATTAGCTTCTATATTTGAATATGATTACGATAATGTAAAAGGGGGAAGAAATAGATGAAAAGAGAATTAGTAACAGCAAAGGAACCAAAAGCTCCTATATCTGAAATGTTTAAAACTTTAAGAACAAATATACAGTTTATGAATTCAAAAAGCAATAGAAAAACTATGCTTGTAACTTCAATTTCTCCTCAAGAGGGAAAGAGTTGGATTAGTTCTAATTTAGCGGTAACTTTTGCCCAAACAGGTAAGAGGGTAATTATTATTGATGCTGATATGAGGAAAGGTAGACAAAATGTTATTTTTGGGGTCCAAAATGATAGAGGATTGTCTGATTATTTAAGTAGAGGTAAAAAAGATGATTTAGTTGATTATATAAAAGAAACAGAAGTACAAAATTTGTTTCTTTTGACAGCAGGGAAATTTCCTACAAATCCATCCGAACTGTTGGTGTCTCAAAAAACATTAAAAATGATTGAACAATTAGAAGAGGTTTTTGATATAATAATATTTGATGGCGCACCAACATCGCTAGTCACTGATTCAATGATATTGGCAAGATTAGTAGATTCAATAATAATTGTTGCGCAATACAACAAGACTAAAAAAGATCAGTTAGAGAAATTAAAAAAGGATATACAGCACGTAGGTGGAAAGATAGCAGGGGTGGTTTTAAACAAGAAAAAATGTTCTAAAAAAGGTATTTATGAAAAATATTATTATGCTGACAATGTGCAGATGGTAAAGGTAAAAGATAAAAGTTTATAATAGAAGAAGGGATTTAAAATGGTAGATATACATTCACATATAATTCCAAAGGTAGATGATGGGGCAAAAGAAGAAAAAGAAACCCTTCTAATATTGAAACAGGCACAAAAAGCGGGGTTTACGGATATAATTTGCACTCCGCATTATAGGCAAGAGTATAAAAAAAGTCAGGATGAAATAAAAAAAGTGCTTGAAAATATAAAGGCTGATATAGAGAATTACAACATCAGGATACATTTAGGAAGGGAAGTTTATATTTCGGAAGATATTTTAGAATTGCTAAAAGATAATAAAATTGGAACTTTAGCTAATAGTCGATATATGTTAATTGAATTACCTTTTGAAAATAAGATAGTAAATATAAGTCAGATTAGTTATATACTGAAGGAAAATGGAATAATTCCTATTTTAGCGCATCCAGAAAGGTATGATTTTGTTAAAAAAAGTCCAGAAGTATCAGTAAGAAAATTCATAAGGAATGGATGGCTAATTCAATGTAATTATGGAAGTATTATTGGGCAATATGGGTGGAAGTCAAAATTTGTAATTAAAAAGTTATTGAAGAAAGGTTATGTGCATTTCTTGGCATCAGATATACATCAACCTAAAACGGTATATAATAAGATGCCACAGATTATTGAAAAGTTAAAAAAACTAGTATCAAAGATTAAATTTGATGAAATAACTACAATAAATGGATTAAAAATTCTAAAAAATGAGGAAATTAAATTTTAAAAATTTATTGTTTTTGTATTGACTTTTATTTTGTAATATGTTAATATACATATAGAATTTGAATTTATTTTCAAATTTGGCATGCGGATGTGGCGGAATTGGCAGACGCGCTGGTCTTAGGAACCAGTACTTCGGTGTGCAGGTTCGATTCCTGTCATCCGCACCAAAAGTAAAATCGTCGTACCACGACGAAATTTTAAAAAAATCAACTATGCGGTTGATTTTTTTTGTGTCAACTTTTTTGATAAAAGAGAGGAGCGTGGAG
Organism: Clostridia bacterium; assembly: GCA_030539155.1. GTDB lineage: Bacteria > Bacillota > Clostridia > TANB77 > CAG-508 > JAUNSP01. Next base: position 433 of record JAUNSP010000026.1, on the reverse strand, counting down.
TGTGTGATAGAAATAATAAATAAAAATTTTACAAGGAATACTTTATTACAATTATATGACAAAAACATAACAATTGTATGACATTCCAAATTAGTGTTGAAATATTTTTTTATTTATGGTACCATTTAATTGTATAGTGAATCAATTAAGTAATAGGCAAGATGAAAAAACAAAATGGTAAAGTAAAAAAACGAAAATTACAAAAGAGAGGATGGTGGAAAAAAGTGAGAAAAAATATGGAAAGCCCTGAAACCCGCATTCTACTAGAGAGAGAGAGAGAGAGAGAGGTTCTATTAAGTGCGTTAAAAAACGTTTATTTAGTACGCCTAAATAAAAATCATAAGAATACAAATGAAACAGGCTCTTTAAGAAAAAGGGTTAATTTTGCGTGCGCGAACATAATAAGTTGCGGTATGTATATTATAAATATGAG
>JAUNSP010000075.1 GCA_030539155.1 Clostridia bacterium | reverse complement strand
ATTTTAGCAACACTATATTTTATATTCATTTATAATCACTCCTTAATATTTTTTCATTTCTTATTTTTCTTAACATATATTGCTCCCTCTTTTGTATTTTATCATATATTCTGCTTTTTTTCTATGCATAAAAATAAAAAACTCTAGAATATAAAATTTTTTATCACCATGTCTAATATGTATCTTTTAACTCATATACAAAAGCGGTTTCAGAAATAAACTTTTCTCCCATCTCTGATTCAACTATGACAGATTCTTTAAATCCTCTCTTTTTATAAAATTCTTTTGAATTTATATTATCAGTTGCACACCATAAAATTACTTTCTCATATTCATTAATTAACTCATTTAAAGCTTGTTTAATTAACTTTGTTCCTATTCCTTTGTTTTTTTGATTAATATCGACATATATTGCATATACTTCTCCTTGAATTTCTCTTAAACTATCAATATTGTTTTTTCTTTTTCCGTAATAGATATATCCTAAAATATTATCATTCTCCTCATATACAAGAATCTTTCTTTTCTCAAATCCTTTTAAATATTTTTGTTTTTCTTCCTCAAGTGACATATTCTCTAAATCCTTGTCTAGAATAATATTTTTATAGGTTATTTTATAGTTATTAATTTTTAATTCAGAAATTTTCTCTGCATCCTCAATTTTTCCTGCTCTAATCAATATTCTTTCCCCCTATTTTTTTATTTACATATCATACCATTATCGTTGTAAAAAGTCAATTATTTATGTATATTTTTCTACAATGTCAACAATATCATGATATTTAAATGGTTTATATAGTATATCAGATATTTTTAAATTATTTTTCTCTACAATAGATCCTGCTTCAGTATCTGAGGTAATAAGAATAAAAACCAATTTCCTAAATTTCTCCATTTCTTGTATTTCTTTTATCAAATTAATACTTGTATCTCTTTTGAATTTTAAATCTGTTATAACTATATGAGGTTCAAATTCAATTATTTTCTTATACTCCAAATCAATATTATTTACAATTGCAACTACTTCTACACCCTCCATTTTTTCTAATTCCATCCTTAATGTATCTGAAATAATACTAATATCATCTGCAATTAAAACTTTTTTCTTTCCCATAAACTCACTCCTTACTTCATTAAACAAATATTTATTTTTCAATGCAATCTTTTATCTTTTTATATTATTATTTTAGATATATCTTAATAAGTTTTAGTGGTATTAAGTTATCTAAATAAACAATTTATAATATATATGTATAAGTTTTATCTTAATAATCTATAAATATATAAAGGAGGGAATGTAGTATGACTTCAATGCAATTAATAGGATTAAATACTAAATGGTATAGGTACCAAAAGGGACTCACACAAGAGCAATATGCTTCAAAGACTAGATTTAAGACTGCTTATATTAGCACAATTGAAACAGGTGATGCTAATTTAACTTGTAAAAATATTGATTATATTGCCCAATCTTTCCATATAAAACCACAAGCTCTGTTCGATGAAAGAACTGCACTATTATCAAAGAAATTACCCATTAGAGTCGATATGTATAAAAGAGATTAAAGAACCATTTTAAGAACTATTTTAATAGTTCTTTTAATATATATTTATAAGTTATATCTTAATATAGATTACATTATAACATTAACAAAAAATTTTTTCAACACTTTTCTTATATTATTTTATACTATCAAAAAATCTTTACTCCTTATATTAGATTAATTCAATTCATCATAAAAAAAATAAAAGTTGTAATACTAATTTTTACAACTTTTATTTTTTTATATGATTATAATTATTCCTCATTAACCATTTCTTTTAATTCTTTTCCAACTCTGAAGACGGGTTCTTTACAAGCGGGAATTATTGTTGTTTTTTTATAAAATGGATTATATCCTTTCCTTTGAGCCCTATCTACCACCTCAAATCTTCCAAATCCTATGAGTTTTACTTCATTATGTGTAATTAATTCTTCTATAAAAATCTCTATCATTGCATTAAAATACTTGTTAATAAATTCTTCACTTTCTCCCGTTCTTCTAACCATCATTTTTATTATATCGTTACTATCTAACATTATAATCCCCCTATATATTAAATTTACTTTATTAATCTTTTTTATATTTTCTTTCTCTTCGTATAACTTAAAATTTATGTACCTGTTTTTTTCTCTTTAATTTTTCATTTACAATTTTATCTATTATAATTAGCGAAATAATAATTATAATACCTATTATAATCGATACAATTAACGAGTCTGTATTTATCTGTTGTAACCAACCTCCCGCCAATCTTTGGTCAATAAAATTAAATAGTAATTTAATAGATACAAAAACTACTAACATAAATATTGTAATTACTAAGCTAATGTTTTTCATAGACTTTAAGACTTTATACTTTTCTAGCATACACAAAATTGTTATATTTATAATCAATAAAATCGCTATAATTATTCTAAAATAAATATTTGTAACTACATTATATGTTTTTAGAACTATTGAATAATCTTCTCCAAAACTATATAATAAATTATTTTGCAACCTTTCTCCTATATTAGTAATTTGTCTAACCACATTTATCTTAATATTTTGTATCTCTTGCTCTGAAAATTCATTAGGTAGATATTTTAATATTAACATATTTATTTCATTTTCTATATCCATTTTTATTTCTTCATTATTTATAACATTTTTTATTACTGTGTTTACAAATTTAGATGTAATTTTTCTCATAATTTTACTATTTCTAATATTACCTTCTACTATTACTAATTCATTTACATTATTTTTCCTTTCTATAAACTATTATTTACTTAACATTATTAAATATTTCAACCCCAAATATTTCTATAATAATGCCATCATGATAGAACTTACCTTAGTTTCATTTATATATTTACAATCTGCTTTTTCAAAACTCTTACATTCATTGTCCCTTAAATGAAACTTATTCGTTTCTCTATTTATAATATAATCTTTTACTTGCTCCTCTGGATTTTTTACCTCTTTTTTCTTCTTTGTTTTTTTGCTTTTTGCTATTTTTAGTTTTCTTATCAAATTAAGTCTTTTATCCTTAATTATTGTTCCATCTTTATAATCAAATGTCACACCTTTTTGCAAATTTAATGTTATTGAAAAAACTTTAAATAATGAAAAAATTCAAGGAAAATACTTTACAAATATAAAATCTAACCCCACTTTCATCTTTTAACTCCTTTAATCTTCTTTTATTATTTTAATATTATCTCTTAAATCTTTCCCATATTTTCCTAAATCCTCACATAATTGTTTAGTAACTTTTGAAGGTAATAATTTTACATCTGTTAACCTATTTAAATCAATCAACATTGGTATATATATTCCTTTTTCCATATTTCCTTGAAATTCTTCACCTTCACCTGTTCCAAGTTCCCCATCTTTCCAAATACAAGTGAAAAAATGCTGTATTGTCTTTGAATCTTCATAAATATATACTTCTTTTAAAGGTTCTATATTTATTCCAAACTCCTCTTTTATTTCTCGTACTACACAGTCCTTTATATCTTCATTTTCTTCTAATCCTCCTCCTGGAAATACATAATATATCATATCTTTTTTTTCCCTATACATTACTACCATTTGATTTTCTTCAATAATTATAGCTCTCGCACTTTCTCTTTTTTTCATAATTCTTTCCCTCTTTCTATCTTTCAAAATCTTCATCTAAGTATTTATTATTTATTTTTTTGATTTTGTAAATCTTTTCTATTAAATTCTTTTTCTTCTCTTATTAAATTAGCAATTTTTTCAATTATTCTTTCATGCATATAAAGTATCTCCTATTGACTTTTCAATATAAGGATTTAATCCTAATGCAAATTCACCAATATATCTTGCTCCTTCATCAATATCTAATATTTGATTCAATTCATTTGTTTTGTTTGCTGTGGCCTTTACAATTTTTCCATCTTTAAATTTAAATCTAACATTATTAAATAAAACTCCATCCATTTTTACTTCCTTTTAATTTTTTATCTACAGTTATATTCTTCTATCATATTTCATCCGCTATTTTATTGTTTAGAAATATATTTTTGATTTCTATTTTTGGGTTGTTCTGGTATCGTAGTTTGAAGTTTTCCCTGTTCTAATAGTGGTTTCAGATAATTATTTTTAAATTTATATACATCTTTATATCCAAAATATTTTGCAATTTCCTTTAATGATCTTTCTGTTTCACATAATTTTAATATTTCC
>JAUNSP010000025.1:13760-18891 GCA_030539155.1 Clostridia bacterium | reverse complement strand
TGTTGTCCTTCTTAACAACAGTATCTTTAGTCTCAATAGCAGAATAATACTTCCCTTCAAATTCATATACTATTGATACTTTTTTGCCATTTTTTTCTGCAAGTTCAATCTTTGGAGAAAGACTTTCATCTGTGTTATTTTCTGTTACTATTATTAAGTCACCTTTAGGAACATTGTCATTATTAAAACCTAGCCTCCATTCTCTCTTGAAGAAAATGCTCTGGGCTCTTGCTCCTTCTTCTACATTGTTAATTATAAGATTAAATTCTTGTTCAAGTTTTTGAGCATGGGGTTGTTCTTTTCTTACAATATTAGCAAATGCCATTATCATTCCTACTATAATTATTCCCCCTAAAAAAAGTATTCCTATCGTGGACCACACCTCTGAATCTATCTCCCCAATTGTATTAAGTATAACCTTTAAACGTTTTTTTCCTTTATGTCGTTTTTGTTTGCTTTTTACTTCTCTTTCATAATCCTTAATTAACATTGATTTCTTCATAAAATTCCTCCTTATATCTAAATTATTATTTATAAGTTACTAATAAATTTCATACGCCCATATTATATACTATTTAACATAATTTGTCAATGCTTTCGTTTGAATTTGAGTGATTTAGCGTTACAGGTTAAGGGTTTTAGAAAAAATTATCTACTAAATATGTTGATATATCTAAATTGTTTATGTAATGACGGGTTTGAAAGGAAAAATGTTAGAAATCCTTAAAAACTTTTGAGCAACCGTATGTTTGTAGAAAGTTTTTTAGGATTTCTTGGATTTTGTATTGAAACAAGGAATGTAATAAATGATTTATATATATCAACATATTTCACTTATATCTAATAAAACCCTTAACCTGTAACATTATTTTTTCAAATTTTGAATATATTTGATATTATTTGTTTTTTATGTTATAATCAAGATACTATAAATAGAAACGAGGTAATAATTATGTCAAAATTAATTGCGAAAAATCCTAATGCAAAGCATAATTACAATATTATAGATACTTTAGAGGTGGGTATTGTACTATCTGGAACGGAAATAAAATCAATTAGAAATGGTAGAGTGAATTTAAAAGAAAGTTACGCGGGAATAAAAAATGGAGAAGTGTATATATATTCTATGCATATAGCACCTTACGAACATGGAAATATTTTTAACAAAAACCCTTTAAGAGATAGAAAACTTTTGTTAAACAAAAGAGAAATCAGAAAGCTTATTGGTCAAATTAAACAAAAAGGTTATACTTTAATTCCAATGAGTTTATATTTTAAGGGAAGTTTTGTGAAAGTTGAGCTTGGTATTGGAACTGGTAAAAAACTTTATGATAAACGAGCTGACATCGCTAAAAAAGATGCTGAAAGAAGGATTGAAAGAGCATTAAAAGAGAGAATTTAACTACACAGAAATAGTAACGACTGTGAATTATAGCAAATTAAGCAGTTAAGAAATAAAATTCTTAACTGCTTAATTTGCTTTTAATTCCATTTTAACTTTTTGCACTATATGTTGTGTGCAAAAGTTTATGTGCCTTATGGCTTCCTGGTTTCTCTAAAAACTCGTCATACAACTTTTTTATAACAGGATTTTCATGTGATTTTCTAATTTTACTTTTTTCATCAATTGTGTATAAGGCATCCGCCCTCAATTTTCTAACATCAGTAATTGCTCTAACTTTAGAGCTTTGGATTGGTTGACCTCCACCTACTACACAGCCTCCTGGACACGCCATTATTTCAACAAATTGATAGTCTGCCTTTCCACTCTTTATTTCCTCCATAATTATTCTAGCATTTGCTAAACTTGATGCAACAACAACATTTATGTCTTTACCAGCTATATTTAAGGATGCCCTTTTTATTCCTTTTTTTCCTCTAACTTCTTTGAATTCAATGTTTTTCAATTGTTTTCCTTTCAACACTTCGCTAACAGTTCTAAGTGCTGCCTCCATAACCCCACCAGTTGTTCCAAAGATAGCTGCTGCACCTGTTGCCTCACCCATTGGATTATCAAATTCAGAATCTTCAAGACTTGTAAAGTCAAGATTTGCTTGTTTTATCATTCTAGCAAGTTCCCTTGTAGTAATTACACAATCAACATCATCATATCCAGCTCCCTGCATATCCTCCCTTGTTCTCTCATACTTTTTTGCAACACATGGCATAACTGATACTACAAAAATTTTCTTTGGATCTATTTTTTGTTTTTCAGCATAATATGATTTTATTATTGCACCAAACATTTGATGTGGGGATTTGCATGTTGATACATTTTTTAATAATTCTGGATAATTAAGTTCAATAAATCTCACCCATCCTGGACTGCAAGATGTAATTAGTGGAAGATTTTCATTTTTAGTTAATCTTTCAATAAATTCTGTTCCCTCTTCCATAATTGTTAAATCAGCCCCAGTATTTGTATCAAAAACTTTATCAAACCCAAGTCTCCTTAAAGCTGTAACCATTTTCCCTGCTACATTTGTTCCTATTGGCATTCCAAATTCTTCACCCAAAGCAACTCTAACTGCAGGTGCAGTTTGCACTATAACAACAGAATCTTTATCTTTTAATTTTTTCCAAACGATGTCCGTATCTTGCTTTTCTGATAGTGCCCCAACAGGACATGCTGTTATACATTGCCCACAGAAAGTACAGTCTACATCATTTATACTTTCTCCATTTGCAGTTGATATACAAGAATTAAATCCTCTATTAATAGTTTCTATTGCTCCAACATTTTGAACCTTTTTACATGTTGCAACACATCTCCTACACAAAATACATTTATTCATATCTCGAACTATTGAAGGAGATAAGTCATCTATATCATAGTTAATTCTTTCACCTTCATATTCAATCGTTTGTATATTATACTTTTCAGCTAAAGTCTGTAATTCACAGTTTTTATTTCTAATGCAAGTTAAACATTCTCTTTTATGATTTGATAAGATTAGGTCCAATACAACTTTCCTAGTTTCCTCAACATCTGGAGTATTGGTTTTTACAACCATCCCTTCCTCGACCTTTTGGATACAAGATGTAACAAAACCTCTTCTTCCCTCAACTTCAACTATACACATTCTGCATTCCCCAACTTCGTTTATTTCCTTTAAAAAACATAAAGTTGGAATATTTATTGATGCCGCCCTTGCAGCCTCAAGTATTGTTGTCCCTTCCGGAACCTTAACCTCTATCCCATCAATCTTTAAATTAATTATTTTTTTCTGTCCCATATTCTAATCTCTCCTTATCTATCTAAATCATTTTCTTTGTAGAAATCATCCCAAGATTTGTTTCTATGTTCTTCCCTAGTCTCATTATTAAAATCAACCGTTCCAAACTTACATCTTTTTAATGGATTGCAATGATACCCTTTCAAGCGAAGATTTTCATTTGCACTTTCCAAACGTTCTTTAAATATTTCTCTATCCTCATCATTTTCAAAAATTAAATCCAATAGTGTATCCGCCTTTTCATCCTCATATTCTAAAACTTTTAAATTCTCCTTTAATTGTATCTTCGTCTTCTCTACATCGGTTAAATAATCCTTTTTATATAATTCTCCTAATTCCCTTGAAGCTCTAATAATACTAGCATATAGATGAATATTTTCATAAATTATCCTAGGTTCTAATGTTCCGTTAGCCATTCTAAATTCAATAGTATTTTTATCCTTATTATTAATATTTTTTACATTAACACCATAGTATTTTTCATCATAAATATATTGTATTCTTTTAATAAAAGAATCTAAATCTGTTTCGTTATAAATATTAACACTATCAGGCATATAATAATTTACCTTTTTACTGTCTTCAATCTCATAATTCATTATCTTCGATACTGGTTTAGCATAAAAATCTACTTTATTTCTTGGGATTTCCTCCTTATCATTGCAAATCTTATACATTATCTCTTCAACATTTCCAATTATCTCATAAAAGCACTTCCACATTTCAATACTATTAAAATAATCTGCCCCAAAATGAATATGTCCCCCACAAGTATTATTAGATTTAAATCCCATTCTAGAAAATAATTCAGCAATTTCTTCAATAGTATTTAAATCACCATTCTTCAAAATAGGCGACCTAACCTCAATTCCATAACCACCTATAGTTGATAAAGAGTCTTCCTCGACTATAGAATAGTCGTATAAGATTCTTTTTTGTAAATTTACATGCACTGTATAAGAATTAACCATCTCAAGTTCAACTCCAACAGTCATATAATCTGGAATACTATATATTTTGCTATTTTCAAAGTAATCCTTCTTTATAAAAGTTCTTATATAGTCATCACTAATTCCCTCAATATTTAGCATTTCCGAAATTTTGAATGCTTCATCAAAAGGGAGTGAGTTAATAATATCCATTTTCAATTTATTAGAATAAATTGTATTAACTACATATTTTAACACTCTTTCTTCAACATTTTTATAATTACTTTTAATCCACAAAATCTTTTTATCATCTGGATATTTAACTATTTTACCAATTTCATTTACATCTAACTTTTCAATCCAACTCATATTATTGCTCCTTAAATTGATTCATATATTGTAATAATAATTCATTTACAAAATTATTTACTACAATATAATTTCCTTCTAATTTTTCTTTTTTTATATTTTTACAAAAAATATTAGCATTTTTATCTTCTAACAATACTATTATTTGATTTTTCATTAAAGATAATACATATAAATAATCATTATCAATTAGTATCCCATCCTTAATATTTTGAAAATCTATTTTTTTATTATCTTTTCTTATTCTTTCCAAATTAATAATTAGATTTTTTCTTCCAAAACAATTAATAAAAGCTTTTTCATATCTAATTTTTAGTTTTTCATCTTCCTCGAGTTCCATATACTCTTGCTTTTCCCTATCAAGTAGGAAACTTACTAATTCTTCAAAAGTATCAACCTGGATTTTTTTCTCATTTATAATTACAATTAATTTTTTCATTTTTTCCCTCCTAGATGTGTTTCATGGTAGTACAGTCCAAATTTTAAAGAGAAGTAGTAGAATGCTAGGCATTTAAAACTAAATAAGACGCAGGCGTACGTTGGTACGTCAAGGTTTATTTATGTTTTAAATAACGACGCAGGGTGCTGCTTATCTTT
>JAUNSP010000025.1:0-13660 GCA_030539155.1 Clostridia bacterium | reverse complement strand
GTACGTCAAGGTTTATTTATGTTTTAAATAACGACGCAGGGTGCTGCTTATCTTTTTCATTACTTTCTCCTCTTGCCAAATTTTAAAGAGAAGTAGTAGAATGCTAGGCATTTAAAACTAAATAAGACGCAGGCGTACGTTGGTACGTCAAGGTTTATTTATGTTTTAAATAACGACGCAGGGTGCTGCTTATCTTTAAAATTTTATTGCTTTGAATGGACAAGAAGCAATACACGATCCACATTTAATACAAACATCTTTATCTATATGATGAGGCTTCCTAACCTCCCCAGAAATTGCATTCACAGGGCAATTTCTAGCACAAAGGCCACAACCCTTACATTTTTCAGGATCAATCTCATATTTAGATAAAGCCTTACACTCTCCAACCAAACATCTTTTATCGTTAATATGTGCTTCATATTCATTTCTAAAATACTTTAACGTACTTAAAATTGGATTTGGTGCAGATTGTCCCAATCCACATATTGAACCTCTTTTAATATTAATAGCAAGCTTTTCTAATTTTTCTATATCGCCTTTTTCACCTTTTCCATTGCAAATCCTTGTTAAAATCTCTAACATCCTTTTTGTACCAATTCTACATGGTGTACACTTTCCACATGATTCATCAACAGTAAATTCTAAGTAGAATTTTGCAAGGTTAACCATACATTTAGAGTCATCCATTACAATAAGTCCACCTGAACCCATCATTGAACCTATACTTTGAAGTGATTCATAATCTATTGGTATATCTAAATTTTCGCTTGAAATACATCCTCCAGATGGACCTCCAGTTTGAGCCGCTTTAAACTTTCTTCCTTTTGGAATTCCACCACCTATATCAAAAACTATCTCTCTTAGAGTTGTTCCCATTGGAACTTCCACTAAACCAATATTATTTACATTTCCACCTAATGCAAAAACTTTAGTTCCTTTTGATTTTTCTGTACCAATTTCAGAAAACCACTCTGCTCCATTTAAAATTATTTTTGTAATATTTGCATAAGTTTCAACATTATTAATTAATGTTGGTTTTCCCCAAAGTCCACTATTAGCTGGGAATGGTGGTTTTATTCTAGGTGTGCCTCTTCTCCCTTCTATTGACTCTAAAAGTGCGGTTTCCTCTCCACAAACAAAAGCTCCAGCTCCAAGCCTTATTTCAATATCAAAATCGAAACCAGTATTCCAAATATTTTTTCCTAATATACCATATTCTTCTGCCTGAGAAATCGCTATTTTTAATCTTTGAACTGCTATAGGATATTCTGCCCTCACATAGATATAACCTTTATTAGCCCCTATTGCATATCCTGCAATCATCATAGCTTCCAGTACTCCGTGCGGATCTCCTTCAAGAATACTTCTATCCATAAAAGCCCCTGGATCCCCCTCATCAGCATTACAAACAACATATTTCTGTTTACCTTCTGCAATTTTCGTAAATTCCCATTTCTTACCTGTTAAAAACCCAGCCCCTCCACGACCTCTTAATCCTGATTCTGTCACTACATTAATAACTTCATCCTGGCTCATTTTCTTTAACACTTTTTCTAAAGCCTTATAACCATCAAAGGCAATATATTCATCAATATTTTCTGGATCTATCGTACCACAATTCTTTAGAGCTATTCTCTTTTGCTTTTTATAAAAATCTAACTCATCAAGTCTTTTTACAACTTCACCGTTAATATTTTTACAAAGTAATCTCTCAACCAATTCCCCTCCAATTATATGTTTATTAATAATTTCCTCACAATCATCTATTTTCACTAAAGAATAAAAAATATCCTCTGGTCTAATTATAACTATAGGACCTTTGGCACATAATCCAAAGCAACCTGTCTGAACGACTTTAACGTTTTTTATATCTTTCTCTTTTAAAATTTCCCTCAATTTTTCAATTATAAGAGGTGACTTTGAAGAAGTACAGCCAGTACCTCTACAGACCAATATGTGTTTTTCTTTTATTTTATCATTATAAGAAACTCTCAAATCAAGTTCTTTTCTTTTTTCTTTTCTAATTTTATCAATTTCCTGTAAACTTTTCATAGTTTTATCCTCTCTTTCTTTCTCTTTGTCACTAAAATTACAAAAAGAATTAATATATTACTAGGCACTTAAAACTAAAAAACTGGAGGCATACGAGGGTACGCCAAAGGATTTTTTATGTTTTAAGTAACGACGTAAGATGCTTTCCTCCTTTTACTTATCTAGATCCAAGTTGGAAAAGAATTAAATTTTGGCAAGGAAAGCTGTATTTAATTAATGTTTGCCTCTAGAATTACAAAAAGAATTAGTATATTACTAGGCACTTAAAACTAAAAAACCGGAGGCGTACGAGGGTACGCCAAAGGATTTTTTATGTTTTAAGTAACGACGTAGAATGCTTTCCTCCTTTTACTTATCTAGATCCAAGTTGGAAAAGAATTAAATTTTGGCAAGGAAAGCTGTATTTAAAAGGCAAGGGCGCATACGTGTGTATGTAACCGCGTTTTAAATGCAGTTTGACACAGCCAAAATTGTAATTATTTTTCAACTAATTTATCTAAAACTTCGTCTAACAACTTCGGCGTCGCCTTCCCATAAACCTCATCATTAACAGTAAAAACTGGCGCCAATCCGCAGGCTCCAACACACCTCGTTGCTTCAATTGAAAATTTACCATCCGGTGTAGTTTGTCCAACGTCTATTTGTAGCCTTTGCTTTAATCTATCCAAAATTTTTTCTGACCCCTTTACAAAACAAGCCGTTCCTAAGCATACTGCTATATTATATTTTCCCTTTGGTTTTAAAGAAAACCTTGAATAAAATGTTATTACCCCATATATTTCTGCTCTAGGAATTTTTAAATATGTAGAAATTTCCTGTTGGGCTTTTTCTGTTATATATCCATAATAATCTTGAACTTCGTTCAAAATTTGAATTAAATTATCCTTTTCACCTTTTTCATATTTCCCTAGTATTTGTTGCATTTTAGGGTCTTTTCCCCCATTTTTACATGAACAACATTTATTATCATCTGACATTTTTATCATCCTTTCTGCTATCATAACCTTACTATTATTGTATAAAAAAAAAGCCCTAATGTCAAGGCTTTTTTATATAATTGAATATTTAAAGATTTCCAGTTCCACCAAAGAAGTCCAACCTTAATTATTGCTATAAAAACTTTCCTCTCATTTTTGTGATGTTTTATTTTAACTTCCTGTGGTAAACTTGTCTCTTTACTCCAATTCAAGACCACTTTTCACGTTTCAAATGCCAATTTTGAAAAATAATTTTACTTTTTTAATACCTTTCTTATCATAAAAAAACTGAAATACTATAAATTTATAATATTTCAGTTTTTAATATAATAGGAAATTTATCCTATTTGTTGTTTTAAATTACTTTCTGTCATTTTCATTATTGACTAATTTGAAAATGGGTTCTAGCTTTTCATTAATAATGTCTGTGAGAAGCTCATTAAATTCCAACTTTTTCAACTCATTTACTCTGTTTGTTAAATTGCAATATAATTCTTTTAAGGATTTTTGCCTCACCTTTTCTGAAAAACTATAGTTGTTGTTTAAACTATTCAGATAATCTTCCATATTCTCCTGTAAGCCTTCACAAAACTCCCCTAGTTGTTTATTTAATTCTTTTTCTTTTTTCACATCTTCTTCTAAAACTTTATCTTTTAGAATATCGTTAAGCGTTGAATTATAATGATAATCTTTAATTTCTTTAATTGATTTTATTGTTTCTTCAATCAATTTTAAAAAATTCTCCTGGTCTTCCATAAGGTTATCTTCTTTAGGTGCCTTCTTTTCCTTATTATCTTCTTTAGAACACTGATCCTCTAATTTTTCTTGATTATTATCTAAATAAATATATTTTCTATCATACATTATCTGTATCGGAATCGGAATCCAATCATTATCTGTTCCATCACCTAGTTGTCCATAACTATTATCTCCACAACCATATAGATTACCATCTATGTCAATAAACATTGTATTATCATGTCCTGCTGTAACATATTTAAACTTAGTTTCAGGTATTATCTGAACAGGTCTTTTTCTGTCAAATATTGTTCCATCTCCTAGTTGCCCATACTCGTTAGATCCACAACCATATAGATTCCTTTCAATGTCTATAAACATTGTACTATCACGTCCTGCTGTAACATATTTAAACTTAGCTCCAGGCATTATCTGAACAGGTACATTTCTCTGAATTGTTGTTCCATCTCCTAGTTGCCCATAATCGTTAGATCCACAACCATAGAGATTCCCTTCGATATCTATAAACATAGAATGAAATGCTCCAACTGAAACATCTTTAAATTTAATTTCAGGCATTATCTGAATCGGTAATTCTATCCTACGTGTTGTTGTTCCATCTCCTAGTTGCCCATATATATTTTTCCCACAACCATAGAGATTTCCTTCGATATCTATAAACATTGTACTACTTATTCCGACTGAAACATGTTTAAATTTAGTCCCAGGCATTATCTGAATCGGTAATTTTCTCGTATATGTTTCTGTTCCATCTCCTAGTTCCCCATACTCATTCCGTCCACAACTATATAGATTCCCTTCGATATCTATAAACATAGAATTAAATAATCCAACTGAAACCTCTTTAAATTTAATTTCAGGCATTATCTGAACAGGTAGTTTTCTGTCAATTCTTGTTCCATCTCCTAGTTGCCCATATTTATTCCGTCCACAACCATATAGATTACCATCTATTATGAACATTGTATGATTGCATGTTGAAACAATCTTATAGCTATTTTTTAAAGCTATTCTCTTTCCCATATTATCATTCCTTTCTACTTAAAATATTCCTATTTCATATAGTTACCTATGATAGTATGTTTAGCCCATTCACGTCCCAAATTTAACCGTAGTTTTTTAATTATTTTTCTTTTCTCTACTTTCAAAATTATCCTCATATAGAAAAAGTGCTTTTACTACAATTTTTGCTGAACACATTATATATCATTTAACATAATTTGTCAACTTTTTTCTAACTGTTGTTTTTAAAAAGTTTTTTCGCATTTTAACATTCTCCTGCAAGTCACCCCCTGCATCCCCTTGTCATCTTTTCTTATCATAAAAAAACTGAAATACTATAAATTTATAATATTTCAGTTTTTATTTTGTTTTTTACTCTCTTTGTGGAATCAACTCCCAAATCTTCGCTTCTGGATGTTTTTTTCTTGATGATACAATAAAATTTCCAACTATACTATATCCTGATGTCTTAATATTTGTTTTAAGATAGATTACTGGACGCAACCCGTAGCAAGAATCAAATCGTCCACTACCTAAATCTCTGTATTTTCCCATATGCCACGTATAAAATCTATCATCTTCATCCACCTCTTAGGTACCATCATTTTCATTATAATCCAAATAGATGATTATTTCGTTATCATTTTGTTCCGCTTCCCTCTGATGCTCAACATTATTAATATTTCCTTTATCCGCCTCTTGGGTACCATCATTTTCATTATAATCCAAATAGATAATTATTTCGTTATCATTTTGTTCCGCTTTCCTCTGATGCTCAACATCATCAATATTTCCTTCATCCACCTCTTGAGCACCATCATTTTCAACAAATTTTATCCCTTTCAGTATTTGTATTGGTTGCTTTCTTGTCTTTGTTGTTCCATCCCCCAGTTGTCCAAAACAATTATTCCCACAACCATAGAGATTCCTTTCAATGTCTATAAATATTGTACTCTCACGTTCTGCTGTTACATATTTAAACTTAGTTCCAGGCATTATCCTAACAGGTATTTTTCTGTCAATTGTTGTGCCATCTCCTAATTGCCCATATATATTTTCTCCACAACTATATAGATTATCATCTATATCTATAAACATTGTACTGTTTCCTCCTACTGAAACATATTTAAATTTAGTTCCAGGCATTATCTGAACAGGTAGGTTTCTATCAGTTGTTGTTCCATCCCCTAATTGCCCATAATTATTTCTTCCACATCCATAGAGATTATCATCTATATCTATAAACATAGTATAACGATCTCTAGATAAAACATATTTAAATTTAGTTCCGGGCATTATATGAACAGGTAGTTTTCTGCCAATTCTTGTTCCATCTCCTAGTTGTCCATGCTCGTTATCTCCACAACCATAGAGATTCCCTTCGATATCTATAAACATCGTACTTCTTATTTCTGCTGAAACATATTTAAATTTAGTTCCAGGCATTATCCGAACAGGTATTTTTCTGTCAATTGCTGTTCCATCCCCTAGTTGTGCATATCTATTATCTCCACAACCATAGAGATTATCATCTATATCTATAAACATAGTATAACGATCTCTCAATGAAACATATTTAAATTTAGTTCCGGGCATTATATGAACAGGTAATTTTCTGTCAATTGTTGTTCCATCTCCTAGTTGCCCAAACACATTCCATCCACAACCATAGAGATTATTATCTATATCTATAAGCATAGTATAACGATCTCTCGATAAAACATATTTAAATTTAGTCCCAGACATTATCTGAACAGGTAAATTTGTCATATCTGTTGTTCCATCTCCCAGTTGCCCATACCTATTAAGTCCACAACCATAGAGATTCCCTTCGATATCTATAAACATAGAATGAAAGAATCCAACTGAAACATGTTTAAATTTAGTTCCAGGCATTATCTGAACAGGTAGTTTTCTGCCAATTCTTGTTCCATCTCCCAGTTGCCCATATTCATTCCGTCCACAACCATATAGATTACCATCTATTATGAACATCGTATGGTTGCATGTTGAAACAATCTTATAGCTATTTTTTAAAGCTATTTCCGTTCCCATATTATCAATCATTCCCTTCTACTTTAAAATATTCCTATTTCATATAGTTACCTATGATAGTATGTTTAGCTCATTCGTGTCCCAAATTTAACCGTAATTTTTTAATCATTTTCCTTTTCTCTACATTCAAAATTATCCTCATATAGAAAAAGTGCTTTTACTACAATTTTTGCTGAACACATTATATATCATTTAACATAATTTGTCAACTTTTTTCTAACTGTTGTTTTTAAAAAGTTTTTTCGCATTTTAACATTCTCCTGCAAGTCACCCCCTGCATCCCCTTGTCATCTTTTCTTATCATAAAAAAACTGAAATACTATAAATTTATAATATTTCAGTTTTTATTTTGTTTTTTACTCTCTTTGTGGAATCAACTCCCAAATCTTCGCTTCTGGATGTTTTTTTCTTGATGATACAATAAAATTTCCAACTATACTATATCCTGATGTCTTAATATTTGTTTTAAGATAGATTACTGGACGCAACCCGTAGCAAGAATCAAATCGTCCACTACCTAAATCTCTGTATTTTCCCATATGCCACGTATAAAATCTATCATCTTCATCCACCTCTTAGGTACCATCATTTTCATTATAATCCAAATAGATAATTATTTCGTTATCATTTTATTCCGCTTTTCTCTGATGCTCAACATCATCAATATTTCCTTCATCCACCTCTTGGGTACTATCATTTTCAGCAAATTTTGTACCTTTCATTATTTGTATCGGTATTTCTCTGTCAATTGTTGTTCCATCACCTAATTGACCATAACAATTATCCCCACAACCATAGAGATTCCTTTCAATGTCTATAAACTTTGTACTATCACGTCCTGTTGTAACATATTTAAATCTAGTTCCAGGTATTATCTGAATAGGTTTCTCTCTGTGAATTGTTGTTCCATCACCTAGTTGTCCATAACAATTATTTCCACAACCATAGAGATTATCATCTATATCTATAAACATCGTATATTGCATTTCTGTTGAAACATATTTAAATTTAGTTCCAGACATTATCTGAACAGGTAGTTCTCTATCAGTTGTTGTTCCATCTCCTAATTGCCCATAACAATTATTTCCACAACCATAGAGATTATCATCTATATCTATAAACATCGTATGCCACCATTCTGATGAAACATATTTAAATTTAGTTCCAGGCATTATCTGAACAGGTAGTTTCCTGTCAATTGTTGTGCCATCTCCTAATTGCCCATACTCATTCCTTCCACAACCATAGAGATTCCTTTTAATATCTATAACCATCGTATAACAATCCCTCGATAAAACATATTTAAATTTAGTTCCGGGCATTATCTGAACAGGTAGTTTTCTATCAGTTGTTGTTCCATCTCCTAGTTGTCCACAATCATTTCTTCCACAACCATAGAGATTATCATCTATATCTATAAATATCGTATAATCATACCACGTTGTAACATATTTAAATTTTGTACCAGGCATTATCTGAACAGGTGATTTTCTGTCGGTTGTTGTTCCATCTCCTAATTGCCCATAATTATTTTTTCCACAACCATAGAGGTTCCCATCTATTATGAACATCGTATGTCTGCATGTTGAAGCAATCTTATAGCTATTTTCAAAAGCTATTCTCTTTCCCATATTATCACATTCCCTTCTACTCTAAAATATTCCTATTTCATATAGTTACTTATGATAGTATGTTTAGCCCATTCGCGTCCCAAATTTAACCGTAGTTTTTTAATTATTTTCCTTTTCTCTACTTTCAAAATTATCCTCATATAGAAAAAGGTGCTTTCACTACAATCTTTGATGAATACATTATACATCATTTAACATAATTTGTCAACTTTTTTACTGTTGTTTTTAAAAAGTTTTTTGCATTTTAACATTCTCCTATAAATCAACTCATAAAAAAACTGAAATACTATAAATTTATAATATTTCAGTTTTTTATTTGTCTTCTAATCTCTTTGTGGAATCAACTCCCAAATCTTCGCTTCTGGATGTTTTTTTCTTGATGATACAATAAAATTTCCAACTATACTATATCCTGATGTCTTAATATTTGTTTTAAGATAGATTACTGGACGCAACCCGTAGCAAGAATCAAATCGTCCACTACCTAAATCTCTGTATTTTCCCATATGCCACGTATAAAATCTATCATCTTCATCCACCTCTTGAATACCATCATCTTCATCATAATCCAATGTAAAATGATAAATGGATTTCAACTTTTCATTAATAATGTCTTTAAAAAGTTCCTTAAACGCCAATTCTTTTACATTATTTGCTTTATCGAGTAAACTAGAATATAACTCATTTAAATAATTTTTCTTTAGCTTTTCAGAGAAACTATAGTTATTGTTTGTTCTATTTAAGTATGATTCTTTTTCCCCTTGAATGCTTTTACAAAATTCTATTAATTTGTCATATAATTCTTTTTGCTTCTTAGGTTCCCCATCCTCAAACTTATCATCTAAAATATCCTGAAAAGAAATCTTGTAATAACAATCTGCAACCTCTCTTATATCTTTTATTGTTTCATCAATTAAATTTAAAAGTTCCTCCTCATTAGCAAGTTTATCCTCATCTTTATTTTCTGGTCTATCAGGTCCCCAAATATCTCCTATATACATTTTTTCACCTTCCTTATATCTAAATTATTATTTACAAGTTACTAATACATTAAATTCTCCCATATTATATATTATTTAACATAATTTGTCAACCTTTTTATCAGTATATACCAATATTTTTACATTTTAAAAACCCTAATCTATAACCATTATTTGACTTTTATGTGATTGTATGTTATACTATTTATGTAACTTTTCGTAAAATAAATAATTTATTATAAATAGAGTAAATTAATAAGGAGGAATTACATTGATAAATAATTTATCAAGAAATTTAGAAATAGCAAAGGATTATATTTTAAACACCCCTGTATTTCCAACACAAGAACAACAATTTTCAAATATCTTATATCCATTCACTACAGAAAATTTAAGTGGATATTTAAATGAAAATATGTCAAATAAACGGATTTTAACTGTCGGAAGTTCTGGAGATCAAGCACTCAATTATATACTATTAGGTTCAACGGATATAACAGTTCTAGATTTAAATATTTATTCAAAATATTATTTTAATTTAAAAAAAGCTGCAATACTTACCCTTGATTATGATGACTACCTAGATTTTTTTATAAATTATGATACAGCTTTTAAACAGAATAATCATAAATTTAATAAAAACGTATTTAATTTAATCGCTTCCCAATTAGATTATGAAGATTTTCAATTTTGGAACACTCTATTTGAAAACTTTTCAGGGAAGGATATTCGAGACACCCTTTTTTCTAAAGATGAAAACAAAAGAGAGTGTATAATAAAATCAAATCCATATTTACAATCTAATAATAATTATACCTCCCTTAAAAAAATTATTTGTAATGCTAATGTTAAATTCCTTGTAGGTGATATATTGCAATATCAAAAATATCTTACATCAAAATTTGATTACATAAATTTATCTAATATTGCTTTATATTTGATATTTATGTTTCAAGAAAATCACCTTGAAAATTATAAAGATTTAATTGAAAATCTAAGTAATAATCACTTAAAAGAAAACGGTCAAATCAATATCGGATATTTATATGAATATAAAGATTATTGTGATTTACAAAACCTTATGATATATGATTTAGTTAAAGTTTTTAATATTTTCAATAATTTGAAATTAGTACCTTTTTATAGTATTAATACACTTCGCAAATATTGGGATAAAAATGTTGACGAATTTCCAAAAAATAATTTTAAAGATGGAATACTTCTATATACAAAAACTATTTAAAAAAACATTTTATATTATAGAAGTTGCTAAACATTCCTATAATACAAAAAAGAGAGTATTATGATGGCTATTAAAACCATTCATATTTACTCTCTTTCTTAAGTTAGTTCTTTTCCCCTATTCCCATTGACCATTATTTGCTAATACATATGATTACCTCTTTAATTTTATCTACAGATAAAAAATTTTAATTTTTTTATCTGTTCAATGACAATTTTTCCTGTCGTTCCCTGAATTGTATTTCCGAATCCTTTCAGACTCCGCATTTCAAAAACATCTTCCATTTTATAACCATAGAATTCATAAAAATCTTCTTTGCTAGTTCCATTATTTAAGTCAAAAATCATGCAACTCCAAAATTCAAAGTTAGAAAGCAATACCTCTTCCTCGTTTACTTCAATCTCAAGTAGAACCATTTTAGTTCCTGTCTCACCAGTCCACTTATACATGTTTTTAGGTTTATCCTTCCATAACCAAATTATGCCATTATCAAAACTATAACCATTTAATCTTTTTTCCATTTGTTTGCCCATCCAATTATACGAAATATGGTCCATTTGATACTTTTTATTTGACTGAAGAAATCCTTTTTGTATTGCCATCTTATATGCTTCAATTGATTGTATGGAGTACATTTTCAATAGCATTCCTCCTTTTAACTTTATTGTTCTAACTTAATATCCACAATCCATAAACCATCTTCGTTTCTCCTTGAAGTCATTTTATACCTTGGTAAATTTGTATAGTAAGAAGATTCACAACTATAAAGGAAAATCTCTAAAATATTTCCAATACTATATTTATTTAATATTGGTGAAAATAATTTGTCTACCCTAGTTGTCTCAAATGCTCTTATTATATTCTGCTCCTCATCGATGTACACATAAGCCTGCTCAATCCAACATTCTGACTTAAGAATGATTTTATCACCTGTCTTTACCATTTCTATCAAAGCTACTCCATCTTCTAATTCATTAATTCCTGCCTGTGCCTCTTTTTCTTCTCTCCATATTTTTTGCATTGTGCCCTTCATTTCATATTTATAAATCTCTGCATCAAAAAGTCTTTTAAACTTTTTAGAAATAGGTTTTAACTCGTAATCTAGAAATTGAAACCCTCCTTCTGGTAATTCTTCTAAAAATCCTATAAATGCTGTATCTGATGGATTAGTATACCAATGTACAAATTTTTTATCTGGTAAAAATAAAAGTCTATTTTCTCCATCTAATACTGCAAAGGTAAATTCAAAATTTTTACATTCTTCAATATTATGTAGCATCATGAGTTTATACCCATTTATCATGCAATGTACTATTTTCCCACCTTTAGAGTATTCCATTTTGCTTATTTCTTGAACATCCACTATTTCTCCTACTTTAAAATCTCTAATACTTAATCCCATAAAAACTCATCCTCTCTGAAATATAAAAACACTCTCCATTAATTGCTTCAAAAAGATTTAATTTATCACTCCTTTTCTAATTAAAAAATTCATTTCAACTATACATACAGTTTTTACTCCTAAATTATACACTATTTAACATAATTTGTCAACTTTTCTTGTCGCAAAAAAACTGAAATACTATAAATTTATAATATTTCAGTTTTTAATATAATAAGAAAGTCCTGCCTTTCTGTCATACAACAAGAGCTTTGCCCTAAACTAACGCACACATAATCTATCATAGTTCTCCTTTAATATTTTTTCATACCTCATCTTAATAATTTTTTTGTAGAAATCTCTTCTTATACTAGAAATACTTTCTGTATCATCAATTATATGATTAATTTTTCCTAGATTAATTTTAGGGAAAATTCTTAATAATGCTTTATTACATTCCTTATTTTCTAGGCTACTTATATATTCATAATAATTTATTTTTTTACCAAAATTTTTTAATGCTGATGTTGGAAAAACAAAAACCCTTGCTTCCATTTCTTCATTATCGTTAATAATTTCTGCAATTCCTTCATCCGTTAATTGTGGATATAAACATGACGCACAATCATAAATAGGAGCAATTTCAATTTTCTTTTCTTCTTCATTGATTAAAAATCCCCAATTTCCATTATGCCTATCAAAATTCCCCACTAAACTATCTATTATAAACATATCCCAAAAAAATTCTTTTAATTCTTTTGTATCAAATATCTGCTGATTCTCAATAGTTTCAATCACTTCAGAAAATTCTGTTCCATAACCATTTTTTGAAGTCTCTATTTGACTGTTTTTTAATTCTGCAAATTGTTTTAATACTATTCCCTTTGATGTAAAATCCTTACATGCTACGACAATCTTCTTTACTTCCTTTTTATTATAATACCCTAAAATTGTATCTTGAACTTTTACTCCTATAGTTTTTATTATATTGCAAGTTATATATTCCGATATACAACTATTGGAATACTCCTGTTCCATATTTTCAGTTATTGCTGGGAATTTCAACATATAATCCTCATTGTTATACTTAACACAAATCTTGCCCCCGTTTTTTCCACCGTAATACTTATACTTATTTATTTCACAATTCGTAAAATTTACCACTCTATTTTTCCTCCTTTTATTAAAATTTTATTTACTTTATTGTTTTATCTGTTTTCATTCTTATATATTTATTATAAAGATAATCACATTGTCTTTGAGTAATATCCCCATCTACAAAGGCACTATTTACTGAACCTTGTAATTCATTTATTAAGCAATCTAAATATTTACTATTATTTCTTATCCCCTCTTTTAAATTAATTAAATCCTTTTCTAAATATTCGGGTAAACATTTTTCCAAAATTTTTTCATTGTATGCACTCTCGTTACTTTTATTCACTTTTCTCTCCCCTTTACATTATATTATACACCATTTTAGATTTTATTTCAATTTTTTGTGGTATTTTATTTCATATTTTATGATTAATTTATGATAATGTCTTAAGTAATAACTTTTGAAAATGTCCCAAAAG
>JAUNSP010000024.1 GCA_030539155.1 Clostridia bacterium | reverse complement strand
CGTACGGTGGTGTGAGAGGGGAGAAATTCATTAAGAATTATCCTCTACTCGATTAGATAAAAGCGGACGAATGAGTAATTATAAATTAATATATTACTTATTTTGTCCGCCTTTATCTAATAGAAATTTCACTAAATTTCTAATTAATTATTTACTTTTATTTTACTTTTACAATTTTTAATCAATTTTGGTACATATAAAGCTAATTTGTAAAATGCTATTTTAAATTTCTTTTTTAATAGATAAGATTTTCTAAGAGGTTTGTAAGTTAAAACCTGATTTTCGTCTATATCTGTAACAACTAATGCTTTTTCACACTTTTCTATAGGAAAAACATAATTTGAATAATTATTATTATCCCATACGTTATTTGAATTTCTAAAACAAAAATTAAGACTATCCCCCTCTAAAAGATTAATTTCAACAGAAAAACCAAGGTCAGTTTTTTCCATTTTCAAATCATTTAAATTATTCCATTCAAAACCAAAACCATAATGGATAAATAGATCTTTAGAATCATCCTCGAATAATTTTCCATTATATAAAACTTTAATTTTACTGTTCTCTACTAGTTTATCGGTATTAAAAAATATGTTTTTCATTAATTCCATTTGTTATCTCTCCTTATTTTTTTCTTTTGCAATTATATTATATATTTAAAAAAATTTTTTTTCAATAGTTTTTACCAAAAAAGTTAAAAAATTTATCTTGAAAAAAATATATAGGTATGGTAATATAAATGTATAGTAAATAACGGGAGAGAAAACTATGAAAAAAGATAGAAGGAGAAGTAAAAAAAATAGAAAAAAAACCGCAATAAATAATAAAATTGTGTGTGTAATAAGTGTATTTTTTGCGCTAGTTTTTATTTCAACTATATTTTCAATATCTAACATTAACAATCAAAAAATTATAAATGGAATCTCTATAGGAGAAATAGATGTATCAAGGTTAGAATATGACGATGCAGTTCGAAAATTAAGAGAAAAATTTGATGAAAATATAAAAAAAGAAATAAAATTAATAAATTTAGACTATGAGATAACAATGACAGCAAATCAAATTTCGTCGAGGTATGATGTTGAGAATATGGTAAAAGAGGCGTATAAAATTGGTAGAAGAGGAAATATTATTCAAAATAATTTTGAGATAATTAAGACCTATATTTTTGGAAAGAAATTTGAAATAAAATTGCAATACGATGAAGAATTATTACAAAAATTTATCCAGGATATAAATATGAAATTACCTAATGCCTTGCAGGATTATAGTTATTACATAGAAGATGAAAACCTAATAATTACAAGTCGGAAAAACAGGGCAAGTAATAGAAAGAGATTTATTTAAAGAAAAATTAATTGAACAAATAAATGATTTTAATAAAGAAAAAAGTGAAATTAATATTCCAACAATTTTAGAGGAACCACTACCAATAGATATAGAAAAAATTCACAAAGAAGTGTACAAAGAAATGAAGGACGCTTATATTGAGAAAAATCCTTTGAAAGTTTATTCGAATGTAGATGGCGTAGATTTTGCAATATCAATAGATGAGGCAAAAAAATTTTTAGAAGAAATTAGAGAGGAATATATTATACCATTAAAAATCACAAAAGCAAACAAAACAATATACGATCTTGGAGAAGATATTTTTGTAGAAGAAATCTCAAAATTTACAACAAAATATGATACTGGAAATAAAGAGAGAAGTACAAATTTAGAATTAGCATCTAACAAAATTAACGGAATAATAATAAAACCAAACGAAGAGTTTTCGTATAATAAAGCTGTAGGAAAAAGAACTTTGCAAGGGGGGTATAAGGAGGCTGCAATATATGCTAACGGACAGATAGAACAGGGCGTTGGAGGCGGAATATGTCAGATTTCCTCTACGCTTTATAATGCAGCATTATTAGCAAATTTACAAATTACATCTAGGCAAAATCATTATTTCAAACCATCATATGCGAGCGAAGGAAGAGATGCAACTGTATCGTGGGGAACAATTGATTTTAAGTTTAAAAATAATAGGACTTATCCAATAAAAATATCATCCGAAACAAAAAATGGAGTGGTTATAATAAGTATTCTTGGAATTAAGGAAGATACAGAATATCAAATTTTAATACAAAGTGAAATTTTAAGCGTTATCCCATATGAAACAAAATACATTGAAGATAATGATGTTGATAAGGAGACTGCAGTTATTGAACAAAGGGGAGAAAATGGGACTATTACTGAAACGTACAGGGTCTTGAAGAACGGAGGGAATATTATTTCTAAGGAATTAATTTCTCGAGATGTGTATAATGCAATTCCTGAAATAATAAAGGTTTCAAATAAAATTTAAAAAATTTGTAAAAAATAATTGAAAAAATGATAAAAATGATGTATAATATATTATATAGGCAGATGAAATCAAAATATATAAATTATATAAGATAAGGGAGGAAAAGAGGAAATGGTAGATGATAAAGAGATTAAGGCAATAATTTCGCCGTTTGCAATAAGAGATGGTGAGATTAAGGTATTTGATGGCAAGGATGGATATGTATCAATGACTCAAATTAATCACAAAATAGATATAGGGCATATAAACGATTTACATTTTGAGATAATGAAAGTTGTGAATGAATTCGAGTTTGTCACATCTAGACAAATTTTTCAAATACTAGAATGTAAAAAAATTGATGCGAAATCACAAGATAAGTTAAACAATAAATTAGAACAATTAGTTAAAGCGAAAATATTAACAAGATATTATTTCTCTTCAGAAGAAGGAAAGGGTATATATAGAATATATGCTTTAGAAAAGATGGGTAAATATTTACTAAATGCAAGAGAAATTGAATCTAGATGGCAACCGACTGATAATACAAAACCAGTTGCAATGATAAAAAAACGTTTAGCCGGAAATCAGACTATTATTGCATATCTAAGAAAAGTAAAGGCTTTTGATTCATATACACCAAAGCCTGCAATAACAGCAAAACAAAATGCTAAGACTTTTAAGGCAACAGGAGGAAGTGTTAAATTAACTAAAAATGGAAAGGCAATTAGTTTTCTATTTGAAATAGTTAGAAGAGAAGATGACTGGGAAAAGAAATTAGTCGATAGAATGAGATTATATAAAGACTTCTATGAAAATTTTGTGATGGGAGATTCAGGATTTACAACAATGCCTCAATTAATCTTTATCTGCGAGGATGAAAAACATATGGCGGAAACTTTTAAGACACTTGTAATAAACCAAATAACAATACCACAGATTAAGTTTTACTTCTCTACTGATTTAAGACAGAATGAAGAAACATTGGACAAGACTTTAGTAGAATTTAAATTAGATGAAGAAACAAAAAAATACAAGATGGAAAATATTGAGGTTAAGTTATTAGGATTATAAATGATAAAAATAGAGAAATGAAGGGGTTAGAATGAGAAAATTAAAAAATGTATTAGGCCTATTATTAATAGTGTTATTTTTGCCATTATTAATAATAAATATAGTATTAATAGTTAAGGATTATATAAATCCAAATGAAGTACCAGATTTTTTGGGGTATAAACCATTCATTGTTTTATCTGGTTCAATGGAACCAACAATAAAAGTTGGGGATGTAGTTGTAGTGAAAAAATATGATGATTATAGTAATTTAAAACAAGGCGATGTTGTTGCATTCAAAGAAGAAAAATCAGTGGTAACCCACAGAATTGTTGCAATAAATGATGAGGACGGACAAAGGCATTATACTACAAAAGGAGATAGCAACAATATAGATGATAATTTTAGTGTTACACCAGATAAGATAGAAGGAAAATATGTATTAAGAATTGGAAAATTGGGAAATCTTGCAATGTACATACAAACACCAGTGGGAGGGGCATTGTTTATATCAATACCTTTCATAATATTTATTTTATATGACATTGTGAAGAAGACAAGAAGTAGAAATGAACAGATGGAAAAAGAAGCAGAACTTAGAAAAGAAATTGAAAAACTAAAAGAGGAAAACTCTGAAATGAAAAAATAAGGGTAAAAGATAGATTGAAAAATTCACACAACCAGTATCGACAAGGTATTAATTTGTTATTATTCTTACTTATTAATTAATAAAATTAATTAGTAAATTATGGCATTATATATTATTTCTGGAACGTTAGCGAAATATGTAAGCAACGTTTATGCAACAGATTCTGCAAGGGTTGCAAAATTCGACTATACGGTAGAAGGATTAGATGAAGAAACACATGAATTTAGCTTATTTGACACATCAAGTGACACAGGAGTTATTGGCAGCGCAAGCAAATTAGTTGCACCTGGAACTGATGGTTCTGTAAGTATTGAGATAGAAAACAAAAGTGAAGTTGCAATTAAAGCAGGATTTACTTTAACAGAAACAAATAGTGGGAACATTCCAATAGTATACGAATTTGGAGGAAACTATTACTCTTCTGTTTTAAGTGAGACTGATACTATTAAACTACATAATTCAAGTAGCGAAACGGTTGCTATAGCAGGGGATTTAACTGATTTAGCTACAGCTATTGGAGATGCAGCAGTACTTTCAAAAGCAGATGGTTCAGAAGATTCTAAGACATCCTTAGAATTAGCATGGGCATGGGCTTTTGAAGGAAGTACAGGAGATCAAACAGATGAGGGGGATACAACTTTAGGAGAAACTGGAACAGCAGAAGTATCATTACGAGTTGATTGTGACATTGAACAATTAGACGTTCTTCCATAAGTATATTAATAAAGAATAGGCTTTAAGCTTATTCTTTACCTAAAAAATACAGGATTGGTATTTTTTAGGTAAAGAATAAAAAGGGGGAATTGTTATGAATAATGGTAGTTTAAAACAAGAAACAAATGAAATAATTGAAGAACAAAAAACAAACCAAAACCCTATAAAGAGCCATAAGAAAAAAACGAAGAGAAAACAGGGAAACCACAAGATGCAGTTTTTATTTATTACAATTGTTTTATTATTTGCAAATATTCTTTTAACAGCTGCGAATGTTGTAGGAAAGAATAATGCTATAATTAATGCATCAAAATCGAAAGTTCTTAGAATAGTAAGCACAGATGAGGTATGGAATTTAACAGATAATGCAAACATATTTAAAAATGAAAATGATGAAGGAGAAAAAATTATTTATCCGGGAGATAGTGGGGAATATAATTTTATTATAGAAAATGCAACTATTAAATCTCTATATTATAAGATAAGAATAACTGATAAAAATATACATAATATTAATATAAAATATAGGCTTAAGTTAGATAATGTATATATTTTAGGCGATGAAAATACATGGCATAGTTCAAAAGATATTAATCTAAAAGATATATTAGCATTAAGGGATTCAAGATCTCACTATATCTTAGAGTGGAAATGGTTTGATGATGAGAATTCAGAGAAAATGCTAAAAGACGGGTTAGCCATTTATAAGGTTTATATAAGTGTATATTCAAGCTTATATGAAAAATAATATAAAAAGAGGTTATAGTATATGAAAAAAATAAAAAGAATAATAAATACATTTTTTATTTTACTACTAGTATTTGTTATATTAGTAAATATACTAATATTATATTATAAAGTTATAAATAAAGAACCATTGGTAAGGATTTTCGGATATTCAATTTTAGTAATAGTATCTGGAAGTATGGAGCCAAATGTAAATATTGATGATTTACTATTAATTAAGAAATGTGATGATTATGAAGTAAATGATATTATTACTTATCAAGTAGGGAAAAATTTAATAACTCATAGAGTAGTAGAAGTACAAGAGGAGGAAGATAGATTAGTTACAAAAGGGGATAGCAATAATACAAGTGATAAACCGATCGAAAAAAGACAAGTCAAAGGGAAAATGGTATTTAAGATAAAAAATTTCGGAAAAATAGTCAATTTTATTAAATCACCAATAGGGATTCTATTATTAATACTATGTAATTATTTAATAATTAAATTTACATTTTAGTTATGCATAATTTGAATTATCTATAAAAGAAGGTGAGAAAGATGTATAGAGGAAAACATTATAAATGTGGAGGCAAGGGAGCAGGGAGACATGCTAAAAATAGAATAATAGTGTTTTCAAAAAGTAAGGGAAAACATTCAAAGAATGAGATTGTAACATATAATCCTGTGTATGCAAGAATTGTTACATGTCTTAGTTCTATCGCGGTTACAACGTCTTTCGTAGCATGTGTAAGTTTAGGAAAATTTAAAACTACTTTGGGTTGTGATGATACTTCAAAAATAGCTAGGTTTGCAATTGATTTGTCTAGCCTACAAACAAGTATTGAAAATTTTGTACCAAATTCAACAAGAGATTTTGACTTTATGATTACAAATTTTGAAGAGATAGATAGTGAAATATTTAGTAGTGATGTAAAATTGAGATATAGAATTGTAATTGAAAACAAATCAAAGAATTTACCACTAGAATTCAATCTATCTAAAATTGATAGAGAGAATAATGATGAAATTTTAACTCAGATTACATTAACCAACAATATTTCAGATTGGTTTGAATTAGAGAATATCAATCAGAAAGATGATTATAGATTAACATTGATTTGGAATGTGGGAGATGGTATTGATAGTAGTTATAGTAATATTTCTGATTTGTTTGAAGTATTAGCTGAATTTGAACAAATAGATTAGAGGGAGATTTTATAATGAGGAAAGTATTATATTTTAGTTTAATTTTTTTAACGTGTATAAGTTTTTTGTTTTTGATAAACACTTCAACTGGTAGATATAAAGGGGAAAGGAAAATTGAATTTTCTGTTATTACTACGCCTTTTTATTTAGAACATACAGGAACAGATATTTATATCCCATACAATAGCAATACTGCTAAAATGGGGCTAACTGTCCATAATTATATAGACCAAAGATACACTGTTGAAAATTTAGATTATCAAATTTCAATAGACAACGATAAATATTTGTTGAATGTTAATGGCGTAGATTCGAATGATAATATTTCAGTATTACAAATCCAACGGAGGAGGAAGAAATTCTAATACACTCGAATTATTTTTTAATAGAGTAGATAATAGTCAAATAGCGGATATTGAGGAAATAACAGTTACGGTAGCAACTGTTTTTCCTTATACCTATGTGTCAAGTTTTAAAGTAACAATAATTAATGCCAATCTAAACATAGTGGGAAATCCAACTAATTGGACAAAAGATGATGTTACCCTTAGTATTGAAAAAGATGGAAATATGTTAAATTTAAATGAATACTCTTTTGATAATGGTACTACATGGCAAAATTCAAATCAAAAGGTTTATACGGAAAATCAAAATAATATAGAAATTCTTGCAAGAGATGTAAATTATGGAATAATAGGACCAGTAAGAATTGATATAACCAGAATAGATAAAACACCACCGGAAATTTGGATAGATAATTCCACCCAAAATCTTATTGTAACATTGAAAGAATCACATAGTGTCATATCGAATGATATGCATGTACAGGATTTACAAAGTGGAGTGGCAAGCACAGGGATAGTATGTTATCTTGGAGATAGTGAGATAACGAATGCGAGTAGCATAACGGAAGTCGGGAGATATAATTTAGAATATAGGGTTGAAGATGAGGTTGGAAATGTTGCATCATTAACAAGACAGGTATTAGTAAGATGGCCTACTGGAGGAAAGTATATAATTGAGAAACAGCGGGTTAGCAGGATCTAATATGGTTCGGTTTGCGTGCAGATGATAGTAGTACAGGATATGATCCATCTATACCATTTTGTAGTAAAGTATATTATTCTGGGGAGACAGTTAATAATTATATTAATTTCTCAAATGCAAATTTTAGGATTATTAATGTTGCTGAAAATAATTGTATAAAAATAATTAGTGAGAAACCTTTAAATAAGGGGTATCAATGGAATTCATCACTTGAAATAGATTGGTACAATTCATCTCTTTATAATAAGATAAATACATGGGTTAGCCAGAATAAAATTGGAGATAATAATGATATACAAGTAGATTTTAATAGCGAAGATTCACACGTTGCTTTGGCAGACTTTTACGTAGGGGCAATTAGGGAATCAGCAAGTTCGCTTATAGCAGAAATAAATTATGAGAGAACAGAAACCAGTACGTTTTCAAATGGCCAGAGTGCATTATGGAAGAGTAAACTTGCAATTCCATGTGTTACTGATTATTTAAAAGCTTGTAGTTCAAGTTCAATATATAGCATTAATACTGCACAAACCCATCAAGTAACATTTAGGAATAATTGTTGGATGTTATTACAAGGGGATGATGAATGGCTAATAAATGCAAAAATACCACAATTCTTAGATGCAAATGCGTGGCATATTATAACTGGTTCAAGTTTTAATTCAATATATGTAACAATTACACATGATATTAGACCAATTCTTTATATAAAATCAGACTCAATAATATCTGGGGATGGAACGAAGGCTTCTCCATTCAAAGTTGAAGAGAATTGGGAATGGTTTGATAGTTTATATCCAACAGAAATGTAATTATAACAACTGTAATATAGTAAAAGTTTACAAAAGTACTTGCAAAAAAGAAAAAAATAGTTTATTATTGTAGAATAAGTTGAATAGAAACTTAAATATAAAATTAGGAGAAAAAGAAAATGGTGGATAAATTGATTATAGTAGAGTCACCTGCCAAGGCAAATACTATAAAAAAATTCCTGGGTGGAAATGTAAAGGTTGTTGCTTCAATGGGACATATAAGAGACTTACCAAAATCTAAACTAGGTATAGATGTTGAGCATAATTTTGAACCTCAATATATAAATATTAGGGGAAAAGGGGATTTGATAAAGAGTTTAAAAAAGGATGCAAAAAGTGCAAAAAAAATATTTCTAGCAACTGACCCTGACCGTGAAGGTGAGGCAATTGCTTGGCATTTGGCACATATTTTAGGAATACCCGAGGATTGCGTATGTAGGGTTACTTTTAACGAGATAACAAAAGAGACAGTTCGAAATTCGATAAAAAACCCAAGAAAGATCAATATGGATTTGACAGATGCGCAACAGGCCAGGAGAATATTAGATAGAATAGTAGGATATAAGATGAGTCCAGTTTTATGGAAAAAAGTAAAAAGGGGATTATCTGCGGGAAGGGTACAGTCTGTTGCTGTAAAACTAATTGTCGATAGAGAGGAAGAAATTGAAAAATTTATCCCTGAAGAATATTGGAATTTATTAGTAAAACTATTAGATAAACAATCAAAAAAGGAGTTTGTGGCAAAATTCTATGGTAAAGATGGAAAAAAATTAGAATTAAAGAACAAAGAAGAAGTCGATAATATATTAAGAGAGATAAAGGGAAAAGATTATATTGTAAAAGATATAAAAAGAGGAGAAAGAAAAAGGAATCCATCACCTCCATTTACTACCAGTACTATGCAACAGGAAGCTTCGAGGAAATTAGGATTTACATTGAAAAAGACAATGGCTGTTGCACAGACCCTTTATGAAGGTGTAAGAGTTGAAAAAAAAGGTACAGTTGGGCTTATTACCTATATGAGAACGGATTCAACAAGAATCTCCGAAGAGGCTAGAGCTAGTGCAAAAAATTATATTGTAGAAAAATATGGCAGTGATTATTATGAGAATAGATATTATAAAACAAAGGGAAATTCACAAGATGCACATGAAGCTATAAGACCAACATATATTGAATTAACACCAGAGATAGTTAAAGAATCTTTAAGCCCAGAACAGTTTAAATTATATAGATTAATATATAATAGATTTATCGCAAGCCAGATGGCTTCGGCAATATTTAATACGATGACAGTAAATATAGATGTAGATAATTATAATTTTAGGGCAAGTGGACAAAATATAAAATTTAAAGGATTTATGAAATTATATATTGAAATATTAGAAAATGAAAAAGAGGAAGAAAATATAATGTTACCAGAATTGGTAATAGGGCAAAAGGTTTATGAGAAAAAAATAGATACAAAACAAGTATTTACAGAACCTCCACCAAGATATACAGAAGCTAGTTTGGTAAAAGCTTTGGAAGAGAAGGGGATAGGAAGACCAAGTACATATTCACCGACCATCACAACTGTACTCCAAAGAAGATATATTGAAAAAGTCAATAAACAATTATATCCAACCGAACTAGGGAAAATAGTAAATAAGCTTCTAGTTGAGAATTTTAAAGATGTAATTAATGTTGAATTCACGGCTAAAATTGAGCAAGAGTTTGATGAGATTGAAGAGGGTAACAAAGTTTGGCAGGAAATAATAAAAGTATTCTATGAACCGTTTTCACAACAAGTGGAGAAAGTTGAAAAAGAATTGGAACATGTAGAATTAATAGATGAAGTATCGGATGTTCAATGTGAAAAATGTGGAAAAATGATGGTATATAAATATGGTAAGTATGGAAAATTTTTGGCATGCCCAGGTTATCCTGAATGTAAAAATGCAAAACCAATAGTTGAAACAACTGGGGTTGCATGTCCAAAATGTGGAGCTCAAATACAAATAAGGAAAACTAAAAGAAGAAGGAATTATTATATTTGTGAAAACAATCCAAAATCATGTGATTATATTTCTTGGAATAGATTAAAACCTGGAGAAAAGTGGGAACCAGAAAAAGAGCAAAAACAAGAAGAAAAGGTGAAAAAGACAAGGAGTAAGAATAAAAAGACTACTAAAAAGACAAAAAAATAATATATATGTGGTCATTCTGCACTGTAGATTATAAAAACCGTTAACCAGTAACCTTTAAAAAGGGGGAGACTAGAAATGAATAAGGCAGAGTTAGAAAAAATTAAAATAAAAGCTATTGAGGATAAAATTCCAATAATAATGGATGATTCATTGGATGTAATTGCAAAAATATTAAGAGAAGTAAAACCAAAAAGGATGCTTGAAATAGGTGCGGCAGTTGGTTATTCTGCAATGTGTTTTTCTATGTACCTAGAGAAGGATGGAAAGATAGACACCATCGAAAGAGATCCAGTAAGGTGTATTGAAGCTAGAGAAAACATAACAAGAGCGGGTCTTGATAATATAATAAATCTTTATGAAGGAGATGCCGTCGAGATATTACCTACTATAAACGAAAAGTATGATGTAGTTTTTATTGATGCTGCAAAGGGAAAGTATCCATTTTTCCTGGAACAAGCTTTAAAAAAATTAAATAATGGTGGAGTAATTTTGGCAGATAATGTTTTATACAAAGGTTATGTAATGAGCGATTACAATAAACACAAACAAAGAACTGCCGTAAGAAATTTAAGAGAATACTTAAAGGAAGTTACTGAAAATAAAGATTTAGAAACACAAGTTTTAGATATTGGGGATGGATTGGCTATTAGTAAATTAAAAATGGAAAAGTAGGAACAAAAGTGGACGAATGTATAATAGTATTAATATATTATACACTCGTCCACTTTTTTATATAATAGGAAAGTTTCCCTCTCTTATTATATAAAAAGGGCTAAACCCTAAATATTGAAAATTAGAAGTATTTTATAACATAAAGTTTCTTACGCTGAATCATCTCTTATTAAATGATGAATAATATGGGCACTGTAGGTTACAGGTAAAATAGCAACTTACACAACTAGAAAGTCCATTTAACCTATTCTTTTTACACAGATTTTCATTAAATAGCTTTTGATAAGTTAAGTATTCGTAAACATAGGGATTGTTTTCATCAGTTATACCCATTTCAGAGCTATATAACTTCCATTCTTCTAGATTAAAGTATGGAAAGAATGTATCCCCTTCGAACGTTTCATAGATTCTTGTTATGTATAGTTTTGTAACATAAGGCATCAGTAATGTGTATATTGCTGCACCACCAATTACAAAAAATTCCTCATCCGAAAAAATAAAGTCATCAATTTTTTCTAAATTATTGAGAAAAGTTAAATTTTGTATTTCACCGGGTACCATTTCCTTCGTAATAACAATATTATTGCGATTAGGTAAAGCACCAATAGAACGGAAAGTATTACTCCCCATAATTACAGTTTTTCCAAGAGTCAATTGCTTAAATCTTTTCAAGTCGTTTGGTAAATGCCAAGGAATTTGATTATCTTTACCTATTACATTATTGTCAGATATTGCTACTATAGCGCTCAACATTGTAAACACTCCTTTTCTAAAAAATAAAATTTTACTTATTTATTAGTTGCTTCATAATATATGTATTGTACCATATTTTTGAGGATTTGTAAAGGAAAATCTTGATTTTTACAATGTTTAGTGATATAATAATTATGTAAAATAGAAAATGGAGGAATAAAATATGAAAAAGCCAGAATTATTAGCACCAGCTGGGTCGTTTGAAAAAGCAAAAGTAGCATTTATGTATGGGGCAGATGCGGTATATGCAGGAACTTCATCATTATCTTTAAGAACAAGAGCGGAGATGGAAGATAGTGACTTAGCAAATACAATAAAGTATGCTCATAGCATAGGAAAGAAGGTTTACACTGCAATAAATATTTATGCATGGGATGAAATGTATGATGAGGTAAAAAAACAGGTTAAGATGTTGTCGGAGTTAAAAGTTGATGGGATTATTGTAGCAGATGGTGGAATAGTAGAAGTTATAAAAGAGATTGCACCAAATATTCCAATACATATTAGTACACAGGCAAATACAGTAAGCTATCACTCGTGCAAGTTCTGGCGCAATAATGGGGCTGAAAGAGTAATTTTAGGGAGAGAGTTAAATAAAAACCAAGTTAAGTCAATGATGGATAATAAACCAAGAGACTTAGAGATAGAGATTTTTGTGCATGGAGCAATTTGTTTTGGATATTCTGGCAGATGTTTTTTGAGTGATTTCCTTGCTGGGAGAAGTGCAAATTTAGGAGATTGTGCTCAGAGTTGTAGATGGGCATATAATGTTTATGTCGAAGAAAAAAACAACCCTGGTAATCTAATGCCAGTTGATGATGATAAAAATGGAACATATATATTCTCTTCTAAAGATTTATGCCTAATAAAAGAAATTCCAGAGATAATTGATATGGGGGTAGAAAGTTTAAAAATTGAGGGAAGATTAAAAACAGAGTATTATTTAGCAAGTGTTGTTAATGCTTACAGAAACGCTATAGATGATTATATAAAAAATCCAAAGGAATATGATTATACAAAATATTTAAAAGAGTTAGAAAAGACAAAAACAAGAGGATTAACTACATTTTATTTTAATGATAGAAATAATAAAGATTTCCAGGAGTATGAGGGGAAACAATATAACGCAGAATATGAATTTGGTGGAAAAGTAGTAGAGGTAAAAGAACAATCAGTTATTGAGATTAAGAATAAGTTAAGAGTTGGGGATACATTAGAACTATTAATTCCAAACGAAATTAAACCAATAGAATTTAAGATAGATAAAATGTGGGACTTTGAAACAGGAGAGGAAATAGAACATGTAAATCCTGGTAAGGCTGAACAAAAGGTTAAATTTATAATTCCAAATAGTGCAAAACAGGGATACATATTAAGAAGAAGAAAATTATAAAAATTAATTCGATGGGTGGGTTTGTAGGTGAGTAACAAGAAGTATAATATATAAATTTTAGATAGAGGCCCGTTTAATGATAAGGAAAAGACAGGGAAAAAACACTTATTCCCTGCCTTTTCTGTTATCATACGTTTTTTATTGTTTTCACCATAATTTTATTGGCGTCCTGATTTCTTATCGCAATCAATTTATTTCTAATATCATAAGCAACAGGATTATTAAATGGACTTTTAAACGCAGCTGAAATGTAAGTTCCTTCTATTATTCCTAAATTTAAAAAATATTTTCTTAATTTATTAGAGCAATTTAAAGATTCAACAACACAGGATTCACCTATATTTAATTTATCTAAATTAATACAATTTTTCATTAACAAACCCTCCTGTATATATTATATGAAGTTTATATATATTTGTTATATTAACTTAACTATTGCTTTTTTCGTTAAAGTATAGTAAAATAGTTCTATAATAGGAAAGTTCTCCTTTCCTATTATAGGGTTTCACCCTAAACTAATGCACACAAAAATTTAAGGAATTTTTGGTGCACGAACAAAAAAGTGGCATGGAGAGAAAATCTTTAAATGTATTAATCATGTCACTTTTGTTCTAATGAAAAATATTAAGTAGTATGTAAAGTTAAATTGTTTAGACATATTAAAAAGGGGATGCATGCTTAAAATGGCACAAATTTTAGATAGAATAAAAAAAATAAAAGAGTTAAAAGCTTTAAATTATAGAGAAAAAAAGATATTAGCAGATGAAATAAGAAACAAGTTATTAGAAAGTGTTTCAAAAACAGGGGGACATTTAGCCTCAAACTTGGGGGTTGTAGAGCTTACGATAGCACTTCATAGTGTATTCGATACTCCAAAGGACAAAATAATTTGGGATGTGGGTCATCAGACATATGTGCATAAAATTTTGACTGGAAGAAAAGACTACATGGACACTTTAAGGCAATTAAACGGGATTGCTGGATTTCCAAAGACAAGTGAATCAGAATATGATAGTTTTAATACGGGACATAGTAGTACTTCTATTTCAGTAGCTTTAGGGATGAGTAAGGCTAGAGATTTAAAAGGTGAAGATAATAATATTATAGCCGTTATTGGTGATGGGGCATTGACAGGAGGTATGGCTTTTGAGGCTTTAAACGATACAGGTGCTAGCGATACAAAAATGATTGTAATTTTAAATGATAATGAGATGAGTATATCAAAGAATGTTGGAGGAATATCAGCAATTTTAACCAAATTAAGAACAAGAAAAATTTATACAAAATCGAACAGGTGGATAAAGCAAATAACATTGAAAATACCCTTCTTGGGTAAGTTTATAATAGCAATTGTAAGAAAAATAAAAGATATGATAAAGCAATTGATTATACCAAATATGATATTTGAAGATTTAGGATTTAAGTATTTAGGTCCAGTTGATGGACATGATATAGAAGGGTTAGAACAAATATTAAATAAGGCTAAGGAAATGACAGGACCCGTTTTAATACATGCAATAACTAAAAAGGGAAAAGGGTATTTGCCAGCGGAGCAAAATCCGGATAAATTCCATAGCACTTCAAAGTTTGATGTAAGAACGGGTGAATCATTAACGAAGAAATGTAGAGACTATTCATCCGTTTTTGGAGAGAAGTTAGTGGAATTAGCAAAGAAAGATAAAAAAGTAGTTGCAATAACAGCTGCAATGTGTGATGGTACAGGGCTTACTAAATTTAAGAAAAAATTCCCAGATAGGTTTTTTGACGTTGCGATAGCAGAACAGCACGCAATGGGGTTGGCAGCAGGACTTGCAAAAGAGGGATTGAAACCAGTTGTTTCTATATATTCATCATTTTATCAAAGGGCCTATGATCAAATAATCCATGATATTTGTATTCAAAAGTTGCCAGTTGTTATGTGCATTGATAGAGCGGGGATTGTAGGAAATGATGGGGAAACTCATCAGGGAATTTTTGATTTATCATTTTTATCTATAATACCTAATATTACAATAATGGCACCAAAAGATTTTCATGAACTAGAAGAGATGATGGAACTGGCAATTAATTTGAATGAGCCAGTTGTAATTAGGTATCCTAAGGGTACGCAAGAAAATATAGATTGTGTTCAAAGTTCACGATTGCAAAAAGGAAAAATGGAAATACTAAAAGAAGGGACAGATTTAAGTATAATAGCAATCGGAAAAATGGTTTCAAAGGCTGTAAATGTTGCAAAGGAACTTGAAAAGGAAGGGATTTATGCAGAAGTTATTAATGCTAGGTTCCTAAAACCGTTAGACAAAGATATTCTGAAATCAATAGATAAAACAGGCCATGCAATAACGATTGAAGATAATGTAGTAAAGGGAGGATTCGG
Organism: Clostridia bacterium; assembly: GCA_030539155.1. GTDB lineage: Bacteria > Bacillota > Clostridia > TANB77 > CAG-508 > JAUNSP01. Next base: position 3,198 of record JAUNSP010000024.1, on the reverse strand, counting down.
AGAGAATGTATTAGAACTCATGAATGAAAGCAATATTGATGGTAAGATTAAGATTCTGGGATATCCAGATAAATTTATCAAACATGGGAGTATAGATGAAATCGAAAGAATATATGGTTTAGATGAACAAAGTATAAAAAGAGTATGTGCAAATTTATTTTGTAAAAACTAATATAAAAACGGAGGGAGAAAAAATGATGGATTTAGAGAAAGTTGCTAAAAATGTTAGAAACAATATACTTATGCAAGTATATTCGGCAAAATCAGGACATATAGGAGGGTCTTTATCTTGTGCGGATATTTTAACGGTTTTATATTTTAATCAAATGAATATAGAAAATGTAAAAGACGCCAATAGAGACAGATTTGTATTATCTAAAGGGCATTGTTCACCTGCGCTATATGCAATTCTTGCGGAGAAGGGTTTCATAGAAAAAGAGGAATTGAAAAATTTTAGAAAATTGGGGAGTGTACTCCAAGGTCATCCTGATATGAAGAAAGTTAAGGGAATTGAGGTATCAACGGGGTCATTAGGTCAAGGGCTTTCAATGGCAAATGGAATTGCTTTAGCTGGAAAAATGGATAAAAAGAGTTATAGGGTATATTGTTTATTAGGTGATGGAGAGATAGAGGAAGGTCAAGTTTGGGAAGCTGCAATGACATCTAGTAAATATAATTTAGATAATTTATGTGTGATTGTTGATAATAATAATCTCCAAATTGATGGTACAATAGAGGATGTAAAAGGACTAACTAGGATAGAAGAAAAATTTCAAAGTTTCGGTTTTAATGTTATAAAAGTTGATGGCCATAATATACCTAAAATGATAAAGGCCTTTGATAAAGCAAAAATGAAAAAGGATGTACCAACTGTAATAATTGCGAAAACTGTAAAGGGTAAAGGTGTGGACTTTATGGAAAACATAAAAGAATGGCATGGAAAAGCACCTAGCGAAGAACAATATAACATGGCAATAGAATCCATTGAAAAGGGAGGAAGATAGCTATGAAAAAAGCCAGTAGAGAAAGTTATGGAGAAGCATTAGCATTGATAGGGGAAAAAAATAAAGATATAGTAGTTTTTGACGCTGATTTATCAACGGCAACCAAGACAAATTTATTTGCGAATAAATTTGAAAATAGATTTTTTGATATGGGAATTGCAGAGCAAGATATGATTTCAACAGCGGCAGGGATTAGCACTTGTGGAAAAATTCCATTTGTTAGTACTTTTGCTATGTTCGCAGCAGGAAGAGCTTATGACCAAATCCGTAATAGTATTTGTTATCCGAATCTAAATGTAAAAATTTGTGCCACACATTGTGGGGTGACCGTTGGTCAAGATGGTGCAACTCACCAAATGATTGAAGATATTAGTTTAATGAGAACAATACCTAATATGATAGTAATGTCTACGTCAAGTGATATCCAAACAAAATGGGCAGTAGAGGAAATGGTGAAGATTAAATCTCCTGTTTATTTAAGATTATCAAGAAGGGCTACTGAGGAAATTTATAAAGAAAACGAGAAGTTTGAAATAGGTAAAGGTGTTCAATTTGGAGATGGAACCGATGCCACAATTATCTCGACGGGAATTACTACTTGTGAGGCACTAGAGGCACAAGCAAAATTGAAGAAAGAGGGAATAAATGTAAGAGTAATTGATATTCATACTATTAAACCTATCGATGAGGAATTAATTATTAAATGTGCAAAGGAAACGTCAAAAATTATTACAATAGAAGACCATAGTATTATTGGAGGGTTAGGGTCTGCGGTATGTGAAGTTTTATCAACCAATTATCCTACAAAAGTGACAAGATTAGGAATAAAAGATACTTTTGGACAATCAGGGAACGAAGATGAATTGATGCATTTCTATAAAATTACGAGTGAAGATTTAATTAAGGAAATGTTATAGTAATCAAAAAATTGGTTATTCTATGATTAGGAGAATAATCAAAATGAAAATTTATAAAAAAATAATAATACTTACTATATTATTAGTATTTTATGCTTATATTGCCAACATAGCATTAATGGAAAATAATATTGTAGTTTTTGAGGGAAGTCAATTAAATATTAACAAGATGTTTGGCATCAATATATCAGGAAACAATTACGAAGTAATGCAAGCATCAACACAGCTGAGTGAGGGGACAGAAAAAAATGAAAAATTAGATGTTAAACTATTTAATACTTTTAAGGTAAAAGAATTAAATTTGAAAGTTATACCACAAAGAGAGGTTGTCCCATTAGGCAACTCTGTGGCACTAAAGGTCTATACAAAAGGAGTTTTAGTTGTTGGAACTACAGAAATAAAGGATATAAATAATAAAAAATATAAACCTTTCGAAACAACAAATATAAAAGAGGGGGATGAAATAATTGAATTAAATGGAAAGGTTATAACTAATACAGAAGATTTAATAAAACAGGTGAATTTTTCACAGGGTAAGGAAATTTATATAAAATATATAACTGATGATGAGGAAAAAATTGAAAGTTTAACTCCCGTACAGGTTAGCAAAAATGAGTATAAGATAGGGCTTTGGGTAAGGGATGCGGCAGCAGGAGTAGGTACATTAACCTTTTATGAACCTAAACGGGGGAGGTTTTGGAGCATTGGGTCATGGAATTTCTGATATTGATACGGAAGAATTAATAAATATATCAAGTGGAGAACTCATTTCTACAAATGTCATGTATATCAGAAAGGGTGAAAAGGGAAATCCAGGAGAGATGAAGGGCACTATTGATTCAGAAAGTGTAATAGGAAGAATAGATGAAAATACTGACTTTGGAATATATGGGAAAATAGTGGATAGTAATTTTAATTTTAATCAAACAGATAAGATGGGAGTCGCCACAAGGGAAGAAATACAAGAGGGAGAAGCCTACATGTTGGCTCAACTTAATTCTAGTACCGTCCAAAAATATAAGATTGAAATAAAAAGAATTAATAGAAATAATAATAAAGATAACAAAAGTATGTTAATAAAAGTTACTGATAATTCTCTATTAAAAAAGACGGGGGGAATAATCCAGGGAATGAGTGGAGCCCCTATAATACAAAATGGAAAGTTTGTTGGAGCTATAACAAATGTATTTGTAAACGAGCCTACACAAGGATATGCAATTTTTGCAGATTTAATGTTGAGAAATGAGTAGAAGAATGAATTGGTATTTTCCTAAATT
>JAUNSP010000074.1 GCA_030539155.1 Clostridia bacterium | reverse complement strand
CCTTTATTCCGTTAAACTTTTTCTAAAAAAGTTTATTTAAAAAACAAAAAAATTGTAAAACTTTTCATTATTTTTGACCCCCAATTTTTTTCAAATTTTCAAATTTTTTTGAGTTAAATTTTGTTCTAAAATTTTATAAAATTTCTACATACAAAATTATTAAAATCACCTTACTATTTTAAAATTACTCTCAGCCAAAACTTTTCATATTTACATTTCTTGATTTATAAGATTATAATTTAAAATTTTATAAGGAACACTATTTTTAAAACTTTTTAATTACCATCTAATTTTCTTATAAAAAATATTTCTATATTTATCATAAAATATAATTTAATTAATCAATTATATTATTGTATAAAAAATACTTTATATAAAATCAATAATTTATACTTTGTATATTACTAATATAAATTACTTGATTAAGTTTTATTTTATAAATAATTTTTTTCTTCTGAAGTTTTTTTAGACTGTTCTCCATTATTTCTTAATTAATTATTTTCTTTTTATAAACTCTTATTGTTTTTTTTAATTACTCTCTATTATCTTTTTTCAACTTTTTTAATACTTCTTTACTCTGACCATTGAGACCAAGGAACAATTTAGTGCACTCTTAAGTTAATTAATAAATGCGAGGAGAAAAATCTCCTCACATTTATTAAACCACACATTTTTGTTACAATTATATGATATTTTATTTCTTTATCTTTTTTATAAAAATTTTTTAGACTTTTCTCCTTGTTTAATCCTCGCTTATTACTACAGTTACATTTGAATTGTTTTTTATTTGATTGACCCAATTTTGTACTTTCTCATTTTTTACATAAACTGTACATGAATTTTGAATATTATAAAAAAACTCACTACCGGTCACATTCTGTGCTATTACCTCTGGTGATACTCCAAATTCACCAAAATAAACTTTTGTTAATGCATAACAGTTTTGGAACATTCTATTCATATCAGTAATATTATTTGAAACAAATTTATTACCTAAGTTAATCTCACTTAATTTAAAACAATAACTAAACATAGATGATACATTAGTAATATTATTTGTATCAAATTTGTCTCCCAAATTTAATATTTCTATATTTTTACAAAACATAAACATTCCTGAAGCATTCACTAAACTTTTAGTGTTAAAATTTTCTCCTAGATCTAATGAAGATAAAGCCTCACAATCGTAAAACATAAAACTCATATTAGTTACCTTGCTTGTATCAAATTTATCCTCCAAATTCAAATTAGTTAAAACCTTACATCCATAAAACATACTTTGCATAGTTTCTACATTTCTAGTATTAAAATCGCTCCCTAAAATTAGGTTTGATAAACCGCTACAACTATAAAACATTCTACTCATCCATTTCACATTACTTGTATCGAAGTTACACTTACTTAAATCTAGCTCATTCAACATAAAATTCGCTACAAACATTTGATTCATATTTGTTACTTTACTTGTATCAAATGTTTTATTTAAATTTAAATTTTCTAATTTTTTACAATCATAAAACATACATCCCATATTAGTTGTATTTCTTGTATAAAAATAATTCTCTGCATTAACTATAGTTAAATTTCCCATTTGATCAAATAAGAAAACAGAATTCCTAGGTGCTGTTACTCCTCCATTTGCTCCAATTGTAACATCATACACTGTTATATTTTCTTCCCCTACAGTCACAGTTCCAGCATCTGTCCACCAACACATTACTGTACCATTATCTTCCCCTTCAGCTGATACATCTGCAACAAAAGTTTGCACTCCTTCATATTCTACATAATTTTCTTCTTCAAGATTTACATTTTTTATTTCTTGTGGAATATTTCCCACAAATTGTATTGTTTTTATGGTATTATTGCTTAATCCTGTACCTAACCAATTGTTAGTTATCCTACTTAGATTTGCCGCTTTCATTACATTTCCCTCTTCATGGTACACCTTTACCTGACCATCTGCATCTTCTAAATATACTACGAATATTTCTCCATTTATTTTTAAAGCAGTTTCAGTCTCCCTTAGAATTATATTTTCTTGTAATACGATACCTTTATCCTCTAATTCGTTCACATATTCTGCTACTGTTAAATCTGTTTGCCTCCCCATTTGCATTGATGCTAATTCTAATTCTAATTTTTCTTGCACACTTGCAGTTTCGTACTGACCTTTTGCTAATTTTGCTTTTTGGAAAATTCCATTTTCTCCTAATGTTAAATTAATTGTAATCCCCGCTAGGATTAGCATAATCACAATAGTAATAATTAGTGCAATTAAGGTGATACCTGAGCTGTGAGATGTGAGTGATAAGAAATGAGAGTTTGTATCCATCTTTTGACCTCCGTTATTTTCCATATTTTGTACGAAATTCATATTTGTACTTTGTCCACAGTTTTGGGAATTTTGCACACCAAAATTGGAGCCCGAAAAAAATTCCGCACCTCTACCATTATTAAATATCTCTTTTTCTCTTCCTCTAAAATTAACCGTGTGTGTGTGTGTGTGTGTACAGCCGCAAGGGATGTAGCGTTTACGTTCATAGAATCCATATTTTTCATACCGTTTTTCATTTTAAAATTTCCTCCTTGTTTTAAATTTTTTTATTTTTAGGGCACAGCCCCATCCATAAATTAATTATAAAATTTATTTTCCAAATAGTCAACAAAAATTACGAAAGTTTTGAAAAAATTCATCACTGATTAATCACTTTTAAACTATAATACAAAAGGATAAAATCTTTGTAATATATATTATTTCGAATTTCAAGTTATATTTTAGATACTAATATAGCTTTTTAATTTATAATAGAGTAAGAACTTTTAAAAATTTCCTACTCTATATATTAAATCCCATATTTTTTCTTAATATAAAACCCTTAATTTACTATCTCTCCATTAACAGTTTTAAAATTACTCGCATTATAATATCCCCTTGCTAAATCGTTAAAGAACCAATCATAAGCATCCTCACTTATTGTAAGATCAATATTTCCTATTGGTGTTCCTGAAAAAAATGAATTATTTGCTAAGGAAAATCCCTCTATACCTTCATTTCCAACTCCAAAATCACCTAATTTTAAAGTCTTTAAAACCTTGCACCCCTCAAACATTCTAAACATACCTTTTACATTTTTTGTATCAAAATTACACCCACTTAAATCTATTTCTTTTATTGACCAACAATCATAAAACATCCAACTCATTTCTTGTACTTCGCTTGTGTCAAATTTAGTACCTAAATTTAATGTTTCAAGTGCATTCATCCACCCAAACATCTGAGACATTGATTCTACTTTTCTAGTATCAAAATTACTTGTACTTAAATTTAGAGATGTAAGTGATTTACAATCTCCAAACATACCTGACATATTTAAAACATTTCTAGTATCAAATTTCTCCCCTAAGTTAAATATTTCATAATTATTAGTTTCTCCATTTATTTTTCCTAATGAACTACATGTTCCAAACATTCTACACATAGATTCTACATTTTTTGTATCAAAATTACATGTTCTAAAATCTAATGATTCTAATGATGTACAGCGCCTGAACATGTACCACATAGACTTAACATTACTTGTATCAAAACTTTGACTAAAGTTTATATTCTTTAAGGCAGTCATTTCGTGAAACATCGCTCCCATATCTACCACTTCTGATGTGTTAAAATTACTGTCTAAATTAAGTAAACTTAATTTACTACTCAAATTAAACATCTCAAACATATTATTTGTATTTTTGGTATAAAAATTATTATTAAATACTAATGTTTCTAAATTATTCATTTTAGCAAAAAGGCTTCTACAATTTTTTGGTGCTGTTACCCCACCTTTTGCTCCTATTATTATATCATATAAACCATCTATTTTTGTCCAACAACATGCTACACTATTTTGTTCACGACCTTGAGCTGCTACATTATAAAAAGGTTCTGATAAAGGTTCAATATCTGTATTGACAAATCTTATTGACTTTATCTGATTTCTTAATATAAATACATCCTCTCCATTTTCCTCATATTTTAAATTCAACCAATTGTCAGTTTCAGCTGAATCAACATCTGAAGCCATCACATTACCTTCCTCATAACATACTTTTATATTAGTTCCCTCTATGTATACCACAAATATTTCTCCATTTATTTTTAGAGCAGCTTCTGATATTTCTTCTATTTCTCCATTCTGATTAAATATTCTTTTATATACATTATCATTATTTATAATATTCTTTGATTTTAAATGTTCAATATATTCTGCTATTGTTAAATTATCTTGCTCTTCCATCTGCATTGCTGCTAATTCTAATTCTAATTGTTCTTGCACACTTGCAGTTTCGTACTGACCTTTTGCTAATTTTGCCTTTTGAAAA
>JAUNSP010000023.1 GCA_030539155.1 Clostridia bacterium | reverse complement strand
AGTTAGCAAACGGAATAACAGATACACCAGTTTTAATGGCTACAAAAGCTCACCTTCGAAATAACAGACCTGTCGTTATTTCAATCTCTACAAATGATGGTTTATCAGGAAGTGCAGAAAATATTGGGAAATTACTTAATAGAAACAATTATTATTTTGTTCCATTTAGACAAGATAATCCTATTACAAAACCTCGTTCACTTGTTTTTGATTCGGAATATATTTATAAAACGATAGAAAAAACATTAGAGGGTGAGCAGATTCAACCTATGTTGTTATAATCATATTTAGGGCAAAGCCCTTTTTATATAATAGTAAATTTTTTACATTTTCTATTATGCAAAAGAAAGAGCCACAGTAAATTTTTGTGACTCTTTCTTATTTGTTATATAATAGGAAAGTCCTCCTTTCTATTCTCTCTCACTTATATGAATGCCTTCTATTTCCACCCCCAATTCCCTACATATAATATTTTGTATTTGTGCTATTTGTTTAGTATCTAACGTTGCTGCCTTAACAACTACATTTACACTTTTTTCATTAACAAATATAACTACATCCTCTATCCCCTTTGATTTAATTAAGTTTTCCGCTATCATTATGCTATTTTGTGTAGTATTTATCTTTGTAATCTCATTTTGGGATATTGTCTTTTGTTCAGAACTAATATTTGCATTGTCAACGACCTTTTGATAGCTTTCTAACATTTGAGAATACATCGTCTGTCTTTCAAGCCTTGATTTCACATAGTAATTCTCATTTCCATTTGAAGGCTGTGATGATGTTTCTTCTAAATCTTGGGACATATCGTCAGTCTCTTTTGAAGATTCTTTATTCTCGATATTATTAGATTCTTGAGAGTTCTCAATATCTTGGGCAGTAGTATTATTTTCAACTATTGCAGTGCTACTAACTAACTTAGCATCACCTATCCCTGCAACTTCCTCCGAATCTGAAAGTGCACTTGTCGCCATTAAACTATCATTGGAAGAATAATTTAAATACCCAGCGGCAATTAACATTAAAGAAATTGTAACAAGTACCATTTGATTTTTTCTTAAAATTTTTATTTTCATAATATAAATCTCTCCTTATATTGTATTTTTAAAAACTTGTATTTTATGAGTGGCAATACCTGTCACTGCTTGAATAGCTTGAACGATATTATTTTTCACCTCATCATTATCACCACCTTCAGCTGTAATAATAGCACCTTCTATTTTAGGTTTAATAATGCTCTGGGTGATAATGTCTTTTGAACCATCTATCTCCTTATATACAACTTCCCTTTTATTTTCCGTTTCGCTAATTGTCCTTACTCCTCCTGTATCATCTTTTTCTTGTGTAGATGTTTCCTTTTCATCCTCATTATATAAAGGAATAATTTCACTTGATTGTGAATATGTAATTAAAACATTAACTTTCCCCACGCCTTGTATTTTTGATAAAATATTTTCCAATTTTCCCTCTAATCCATCATATTCTATATTAGCTGTATCGGTACCTACTTCGTTTGTTTGCGCACTTGTATCTTTCTCTTGTGTGGTATTTTTATTACCAGGTGAACAAACCATCTTAATTATAAGTACAGTTATAATTAAGATTATTATAAAAACAACTAAATTTTCAACTTTCCTCTTACTTGTGTTATTATGATTTATATTAATCATTTTCTTTAATTTATCAAACATAAGTAATCACCCCCATTATTTGTTTATCGTGATATTATTTTCTTCGATATCGTATATTGAACCAATATATTCCTTTATTATACTAATATCTTCTCTTTGTAATATATCGCTATTGTCCTCTTCTTTTTCCGATATATCAATTTTAACCTCGTCTATTTTGTCAACCACTTTTTGTTTTGTCCTAGTAATCTTTAAGTCGACACCCTCTAAAATATACTCCTCTTCCCCCTTAATTACTAAATCTATTTGAGTAGCAGTATATCCCTTAACCTCAAGTTTTGATTTAATATCATTCTTAATATTTTGTATGTAAAGTTGTTTAATATATTCGTCGTTATTAATCTCATCTTGCTGTTTTGGGGTATATTCTTTTACTGAATTTTTTATACCTTCATCTAAATCAAAATCCTTTTTTGATACTTTAGAGATAATAGGAGAAATAATAGTAAATAAAATATAAATTCCTATAACCATTTCTATGTACTTTTTATTATTTCCATTAGGTAAAATCATTTGTATTATGGTGGCTATAATTACAGCCATAATTATCCCTTGCATCCATTCATTAAGAAACGCCATATTATTCCCCCTTTGATCACCCTACACTAGAGGCCTTAATTATTAAGGTTATGCCAATGATAAGCATCATGGATATGCTACATAGTATTGCAAGTAATACCTTAAATGTATCCCCTATCTGTTCTAGTAATCCTATTATCTTTTTGTCTGCTATTGGTTGAGCTATTGCGGAGAGTAAATAATATAAAAGCATAAAAATTAATAATTTAACAATGGGTTTTATACAGATACCTATTATTACAATTATACCTACTGTTCCTACCGCATTCTTTAAAATTCCTCCACAACCTATTACGGTATCAATTGTGTCCCCTAATATCTTTCCTACAACTGGAATTAAATTTGAAACCGCAGCTTTTGCTGTTTTTGTCGTAACTTCGTCTACTTTATTGCTTAATGACCCTTCAAGCGATACTATTCCTGCAAATAATGTAAGTACAAGTGTTAATACCCATATTATACTTGATTTAAATAACTTCGATAACTTGTCTAATTGAACTCTATCAGAAATTTTAGAAACAATACTTAAAACAGTTGCTGCAAGTAAAAAGGGAATAATAACTGTTATTACTAAATTACCTATGAAGGTTATTAAAAATAACAGTATGGGCTGTATTATATTTGCAAAAACTACATTCCCTGTTGCAATCATTAGACTTACTAAAATAGGTAACAACATATTAATAAAATCAATTAATGTTTGTATAGAATTCTTTATGAGGGAAATTATATCAGTAAAATTGTTCATAATTAATGTTACGATTAATATATATTGTACGTAATAAGCTATCTCCCCTACACCTTTATTTTCTAGCCCATCTATAACACTTTTTAATATGCTATGTATAATTATAACACATAATATAGCCCCGAATAGTCTTTGTACAGTCTAAAAAGTCCTTTTCGAAGAAACCTAGTAGCCTGTATCCTACATTTTTTACGTTTAATTCTCCCTTCATCGCAGAGTTAAATATATCATCTATATTTAATTCATCAAAACCTTCTTCTGTATATTTGTTTACCTCTTTAATAAAACTATTAATCCCAAAGGTTTCTTTTTGTTGGTCAAGAATATTTGAGGCTCCATTTTCACTTCCAAAACAAATACCGCCTAAAAAAATCCATAATATTATCATGCTAAATAAAATCTTTTTTCCGTAAATTCACTCTTAACCCACCCCTACATTAATATTTTTAAGACTGTCTCGAGCAAACTACTTATTATAGGGATTGACATTGATATTATGATTATCTTTCCTCCAAAATCTACCTTATTTGCAATCGCCGCTTCCCCTGAATCCTTACATATACTAACCGTAAATTCCGTTAATAACGCTATTCCTGTTATTTTTATTAAAATTCTTAAAAATTCACTATTTATAAATGTTTTATTTGATAAATTTGTAAGTACTGTAATAATTGCTGTTAATTTATCAAATGCTAAATATAATATTAATATTCCTGCTATTATGGATATGTATATTGTAAACTCTGGTCGATACTGTTTTAATATAATAATTAATATCAACGAGATTAGACCTATTCCAATTATTTTTATTATTTCCATAAATTATCCCTTCCTCGAAATTTGTCCAACTAGGTTCCAAAACTACAGTTTTATAAACCAAATATTGTCCTCACTGTTGTAAATAAAGAACTTATTTCTTTAACTACTATAGTAAGCACTATTATTAGTCCCGATAATGTTACGAACATGGCTTGTTCCTCTCTTCCAACTTTTACTAAAACTTGATGCAGTACCGCAACTAATATTCCTATTGCTGCAATCTTAAATAATAAGTTTATTTCCATTTCATCTCATTCCTTTCAAATTCATGTACAGAAGCGGATATATTTCCTTTATATATTGTATTCAGGTTTGTCCTGTTTTAGAACAAAAGTGGCATAATTAATATGCTTAAACATTTTAACTCTCCCTTCATGCCACGTCTTTGTTCGTGCGCCAAAAATTTCTTAAATTTTTGTGTGCATTGATTTAGGGCGTAGCCCTTTTTGTATAAAAAAGTAAAAAAAATAGTCCCAAATATGAGACTATTTTTTAGTATTTTTTATTTTTTCAATTTGTTTCAGCTAACCCTTTTCTAAAAATCCATTGGTTTCTACTAGGGTCAAATTCTAAATCATCAAGCTCTACCCAGGCTGAGAATAAAACTTTACTCTCTAATATATTTGATCCAGTTGTTTTTAGAACCCCATTTTGAAGAATATACATTTCCCTATTGTTTACTGCTGTTGCCAAATAAAAAGTTTCCTTATTGAAGGAGCATATTTCCTTTATAGCGTTATCCTCACAGCCAACTAATCCTTCTAAATCTAAAACCTTTAAGTATTTTAAATCTTTTGTTAAATTTCTAGCTTCCATATGATTTTCAACAATAGTATTTAGGTATTCGACCAATCTCTTAGCGCCTTGAGAATTTTCTTTTTTGTAATCCTTATTTTTATATTTCCTAATTGATGGTTTTAATACCCTTATTATAGAAGTATCATCTGGTGCTGCATCTATAGCAAATGTCCATAAATTTTCACCAATTCTTACTGTTTCTCCTGCTTTAATGCTACGTGGTAATCTTTTAGTAACTTCAATAATATTTCTATTTTTTTTCATACGTATCTCTCCTTATAAAAAATACAAATCGAAGGTTTCACATTTTAGAAACCTCCCAATTAACGGTTATCCTATATTCATTATACTACTTTTTATGTAAATTGTCAAATTCTATTGATTTACTCTAACATAATATTATAAAAATAGTTAATCCACTTGTAATTCCTAGTGTCCTATATAATTTTTCATTCTTTATTCTTTCTTCATGTGCTTGTTGTATTTGATCTTTTAAAAAGTTCATAACTAAATTTATTTCTCTAAGTTGTCCTTCGATATCTGTTTTCCCTAATAGTTTACCTAAACCTTTTATAATATGTACATCATCCTTTGTTAAACAAGAGTTTACCTTATTCACTCCGTTATCCCAAGAATCCTCCGCAGAGAATTCCTTCATACCCTCGCTTGCTAAAATAAATAATTCTGATATAGCTCCTTGCGTCCTTTTTGAAATATCTATAAATATCTGTCCCAACGGTTCATACGTAAACTTTAATTTTGTCTCAAACATATTTAAAGCTTTTTCTAGTTCTTTCAGTTCTTCCTCTCTCTGCATAAATCTTTTTGACAAAATATTTCCTATATATATACATATTAAAACTATTAAAAACAAACTAATATATTTTATTATTAACATACCTCATTACCCTATTTCAAATAAGTTCATATTGTTTAGTATCCTTATTTAGTGCATATATATTATCTACTTGTCCCCTACGAACTTTATTTAAAAAAACAATCCTTTCTATTATATTCATATCAATTAATTCTCTCATAGCAGAATTTATATATAAATCCCCTATACTCCCGCCATGTGCCGTAAAAATTCCCTTTATTCCACAACATACCGCATAATTAATTGCATCTATATCTGCCTTACAACCAATTTCATCTGCAACAATTACTTGTGGAGCCATTGAACGAATTAACATATTCATACCAAGGGATTTTGAAATATTAGAAAGTACATCCGTTCTAATTCCAATATCATTTTGAGGAATTCCTTTATACATAGCTGCTATTTCCCCTCTCTCATCAACTACACCCACAGTAAGAGGTTGTATCTGATTTATATCACCATTACTAATTATTCTTATAATATCCTTAAGCATTGTTGTTTTTCCTGCCCCTGGTGGAGATACAATTAAAGTGTTATATATAAAATTTTGTTTAGGATTAATAATATATTTTATTATTCTTTCACTACAATTTTTTACCTGTCTTGCTATTCTGAAATTCAAACTATAGATATAATTAATATTTATAATTTTATTATCTTTATATACTACATTCCCCGAGATACCTACCCTATGTCCACCTTTTATAGTTATATAACCCTTGCAAAGTTCTTCCTGATATGAATAAATGGAATTTTCACATATTCTTTGCAGCAATTCCAAAATTTCTTCACTAGATATTACATAGTTTACAACTCTTTCATCTTGTCCACTTTTTAAAATTATAGGTTTATTCGCTCTGATACGTATTTCCTCTATTTCCTTTAAATTTCTCATTTCCTTTTCAATAAGTTCTCTTATATATACTTTAAAATAATTTAAAATTATATCCATAAATCTCCCTCTTTATTATATATATGCAATAAATGATTAAATAGAACTATATTTATATAATAGCTTTTTTTGTGTATTAGTTTAGGGCATAGCCCTCTTTATGTAATAGGAAAGTTATTCCTTTCTATTACATAAAAAAAGAGAAGTAGTTAAAAAACTACTTCCTCATCCCCACACATATCACTTTATAATACACAATAGCGAAGAGCTATATTTCTTTGATTTGTAAGTCTCTTATATTCTTGTACGTATTGATTTCTTTTTTCTTCCTGAATTTGTTTTCCCTTACGTAAAGCTGCCTCGTGACTTTTAACAAAATCCTTATTCTTTTTTGTATTATCTTTTGTCTCCCATGTTAACATATAAATTGCTCCTTTCAAATATGTGGAGCCGATCTGCCCCACAATAATAAATAAATTATCATAGTTTCAATCGGGTTAATACTATGTATTAACTATTTACATTATAACACTTTATGTAAAAAATGTCAAATTTTTATTCTTCCCAGTTATGATATACCTCTAAAACATCATCATTATCATCTAATCCATCAAGTAATTTTTGCATCTTTTCACTTGCTTTTTCGTCTAAAGAAATATAAGTTGAAGGTACCATTTGAATTTCAGCCTGTGCAAATGTCAACCCAGATTTCTCCAGTTTTTCCCTAACTTCAGAAAAGTTTTCTGGAGAAGTAACTATTTCAAAACAATCTTCATCTGAAGTAAAGTCGTCAGCACCACTTTCTATTGCAAGCATCATTAAGTCATCTTCTTCCATATTGCATTCCTCTTTTGCAATTATTATTAAACCTTTTCTTGTAAACAGATATGATACACAACCGTTTGTTCCTAAATTTCCACCGTGTTTTGAAAAAGTATGCCTAATATCTGCTGCCGTCCTATTCCTATTATCTGTTGAAGCCTCTATTATAATTGCGGTTCCATTAGGACCATATCCCTCATATACGATTTCTTCATAATTCTCATTGTTTCCTGCTCCTGCTGCCTTTTTTATAGCATTATTTATTGTATCATTAGGCATATTACTAGCCTTTGCCTTTGCAATAACGTCCTTTAATTTTGCATTTCCAGCGGGATCCGGTCCCCCTTGCTTAACTGCAATTAGTATTTCCCTACCTAATTTAGTAAATATTTTTCCCCTTGCTGCATCTACTTTCCCTTTCCTAGCTTGAATATTGTGCCATTTTGAATGTCCACTCATTTTAATTCCTCCTCTTTTATTATATTACTTAAATATGTTAAAATATTTAAATTTTTGTTATTACTATAAATATATAAACATGCATTTAATTATTAAATTTTGCCCTCATTGTTATTGTATACACTATCTCAAATTTGCGTTAATAAAGTTGCGCACCTCTCTGATGCTAATTCTAAAAATTTATTAAAATCAATTTGATTATTTCCGTTTGGAGTATCAGAAATTGAACGTATACCTAAAAATGGAATATTATTTAATGTACATACCTGTGCTATTGCTGCACCTTCCATTTCGACACAATCGGCATTAAATTTTTGTTTTATTTTATTTTTCATGTCAACATTAGTACAAAAGATATCGCCTGAAGCTATTGTTCCAATTACTCCTCTATACTGCAAATTATTATTCTTTATATAACCTTCATATTTATTAATTAGTGATAAGTCACTTTTAAAAATCTTTCCAGTGTCCGTGATATAGCCCTTCTCATGCCCAAAGGCTGTTATGTCGAAATCATGCTGTACTAGATTTTTACCAATTACTATATCCCCTATTTGTAAATTATCATTTAATGCTCCTGCTGAGCCTATATTTACAATATAATCTAATTTAAAGTTATCTGCCAAAATCTGTGCTGTTCTTGCACTGTTTACCTTGCCAACACCACTCTTACACAGAATATATTTTTTTTCACTTTTTATACCTTTATAAAAGACTATATCAAAAATACTAATCTCCTGTATGTTGCTTAATTTACTTTTTATTGCATTTAATTCTTCCTCCATCGCGGTAATAACACCCACATTTTCCAACTTTATCACCCCCAACTGTATTTTATTATACCACATTTCTATCTAATAGTAAAGTCATTGATTGGTAAATATTTCATTTGTTTATTTGTCTATTTTATGTTAATATAATAATAGAATATTTTGAAAGGATTTGATTTCATGAATAAAATAGTATTATTTTTATGTGAAAAATTCAAAAAATTTGATGTACAAATTCAGAAGATTATGAAGGGAAGTTTTAAGATTTATATTGGGATTACCATGATATGTGCCATTATCTTATTTACATATCTTTTATATCCAAATCCAATGATTTTTTTTATAGGAATTTCCATTTTAAAAAGTTGCCAATTCTTAATAGTGTTTTCTGTAATATATGGATTTGCTTTTGACAAAATACAAAAACAAGGTTATTGACATTATGTAGGATCTATGGTATAATCCCATCATTCGAAACTTTATAATTGATAAATTTGTAACATTTCATATTCTAAATAGGAGGGAATGATTATGGAAAGAATAATAAAAGATAATAAATTAAGCGTAATTCCAGAAGTATTAATTTTTGACATGGATAACACTTTAATAGATCTTAAAGAATCAAACAGATTAACATACATACAAATGTACAAAGCTTTAAATAGATCTTTCTGTGATGATAAATTTAATAAGATTTATTGTTTAGAACATGAATATTGGCAAAAGGTAAATACAAATAAAATTATAATTCCAAAAGAACATAACACATCTTTTGAAGAAATTCAGACTTATATACGTTATCATTGGATAGAAAATGTTTGGCAAGTGCCTTATGATGAGGCCCCAAAAATTTATAAACTATATTGTGAAATCATTAGAGACAATATTGTACCTATTCAAAATGTTGAGGAAGTGATAAAGTATTTGTCTTCAAAATACACTTTAATTATAGCTTCAAATGGTGACGAATCTTTGATTGAACATAAACTTAAAGCGGCAAATATTGATAATTGTTTTAAATGTATAATTTGTGGTCATGAAATTAAAGCGTTTAAACCTGAAGTTAAATTTTTCAATAATCTTATGAAACAAATTAACTATCATAATATATCTAAAATGATAATGATAGGTGATGATATTTCAACAGATGTTCAAGGTGCAATAAATGCCGGTATAACACCTATATGGTATAATATAAGGAATGAAATAGTTGTTAACCATGATTTGAACAAACATATTACTATAAAAGAATTACAAGACTTAAAAGAAATTTTATAAGAAAGGCCTTTTTACTAAGCTAGCCTTCGAAAAATGTACGAAATACAATTTTTCCTATTATATAATAAGTAATTAATCTGAAAGCAGAACCCTCTTGGTTTTGCTTTTGTCTTGTATAATCATTAAATATATGGTATAATGTAGGTTGAAAAGGAAGGGAAAAGAATTATGTTTAAATTAGAATCAAGTTATAAGCCTACAGGTGACCAACCTGAAGCTATAGAAAATTTGACAAAAGGTATAAAAGAAAATAAAAAATTCCAAACACTACTTGGAGTTACTGGCTCACGGAAAAACATTTACAATGGCAAATATCATTCAAAATGTACAAAAACCTACATTAGTTTTAGCACATAATAAGACACTAGCAGGACAATTATATTCAGAATTTAAGGAAATGTTCCCTCACAACAACGTTGAATATTTCGTATCATACTATGATTATTATCAACCAGAGGCGTATATTGCTTCTTCCGATACCTATATAGAAAAAGATTCTTCTGTGAATGATGAAATAGATAAATTGAGACACTCTGCAACATTATCTTTGTTTGAAACAAAAGATGTTATAATTGTTGCTTCTGTTTCTTGTATTTATGGTTTAGGAGATCCAGAAGATTATCAAAGCTTAATGTTGTCTTTAAGAACAGGAATGAAAAAAACAAGGAATGAAGTTTTACAAAAACTTGTAAATATGCAATATAATAGAAACGAGATAGATTTTAAAAGAGGTAGTTTTAGAGCAAAAGGTGATGTCATAGAAATTTATCCTGCTAATCAAAATGAAACAATTATTAGAGTTGAATTTTTTGATGACGAAATAGATAGAATTAGTGAAATTGACCCTGTAACGGGAAAAACTAATGGTGTAAGAAAGCATACACTTATATCCCCTAATTCTCACTATGTTACAACTTCTACCAAAATGGAGGGTGCTATTCAAACCATAGAAAAAGAATTAGAAGAACAAGTTAATTATTTCAAAGCAAATAACAAATTAATAGAAGCACAAAGAATTGAAGAAAGAACTAATTTTGACATAGAAATGATGAAAGAAACTGGATTTTGTAATGGAATAGAAAACTATTCAAGGCATATTAGTGGAAGAAAGGCAGGAAGTCCTCCCTACACCTTATTTGATTACTTTCCAGAAGATTTTTTACTTTTAATTGATGAATCCCATGCAACGGTCCCTCAAATACGTGCAATGTATAATGGTGATAGAGCAAGAAAGGAATCTTTAGTTAAGTATGGTTTTAGATTACCTTCTGCTTTTGATAACAGACCATTAAAATTTGAAGAATTTGAGAAAAAAGTTAACCAGTGTATATTTGTTAGTGCAACACCTGCTGATTATGAAAAAGAGCATTCAAAAGAAAATGTTGTTGAACAGATTATTAGACCTACTGGACTATTAGATCCAATAATTGAGGTGAAGCCTATTGCTACCCAAATCGATGACTTAATAGAACAAATTCGAATTAGAGCAGAAAAAAATGAAAGAGTTTTGGTTACTACTTTAACAAAAAAAATGGCGGAGGATTTAACTGCATATTTAGCAAGTCTTGATATACGAGTTCGTTACATGCATTCAGAAACAAAAACTTTAGAAAGAATGGAAATTTTAAGGGATTTAAGACTTGGTGAATTTGATGTTCTAGTTGGAATAAACCTTCTAAGGGAAGGTTTGGATTTACCTGAAGTATCGCTTGTAGCAATATTGGATAGTGATAAAGAAGGATTTTTAAGATCAGAAAGATCGCTAATTCAAACAATTGGTAGGGCTGCTAGAAATTCTGACGGAAAAGTAATAATGTATGCGGATAGCTTAACCGATTCAATGGAGAAAGCTATCTCTGAAACTAATAGAAGAAGGAAAATTCAACAAGAGTACAACCAAAACAATGGAATTACCCCAAAAACTATTATAAAAGATATTAGAGAAACAATTAAGGCTACTATTGTAGAGGAAACTAAGGCCCAATATAAAATTGATGATGATGAAAATATTAGTGAAATTATTAATAAACTAACAGATGAAATGCTAAAATGTGCAACAAATATGGAATTTGAAAGAGCAGCTGAACTTCGTGACAAAATTAAAGCTCTAGAGGAAATAAATAAGTGAACAAAATTATATAAAAAGAGATAAAAGCAGGCCACCGCCTGCTTTTATCTCTTTAACTCATTTTCTCTACAGTGTATTAATTATGCCACTTTTGTTCGTCTTGAGAACTGTTTAATTCATTTTTAAAAAAAGTTTTACTTCCTCCACTGTATCTTCTAAAAGTCCAATTAACTCCTCATCTGTATAAAAATTATATTCATTCTTAAATTTTGGTTGTGTCTTTATGAAGTTAATTACCTTTTTTATATCCTCTTGTGTAATTGATACTTCATCGATTTTTTTTATCTGCTCCATCATCCTATTAAAATCTGACATTTCTATAAAATTACTATGAAAATTATTATTAAATCTTTTAAAGTCTCCACGTTTTAACTTTTGTTTTTCCTTAAAAGTAAGTTCCTTGTTCCCTCTTGTTTCGTACTTTGTATAAAAATCATTATTCCAGAAATAGTCTGTAAATAAATGTACAAAATAACCTGTAATTAATGGATTTTTACCCATCTCATTGGTATATCTATTATAGAATTCAATATATGATGGATTTTCTGCAGTATTATAGTGCGTTATTTTATGTTCTAATTTTCTTGAAATATCTTCTACAATAAACCCATTATTAACATCTGGAAGGACACTCCCTAACAAAAATAATTCTTTATCTATATCTTTATAGTTGAATTTTTCATTTAGTCTCTTTGCAATTTCAATATGAATTTTCCAATTTGGCAACCCAATCTCCCCCTCTTTTTTTCTCTTTAAAAAGTATACCATAAAAAAACTTTTTGTGCAACAGATAGTCATGTCTAATAAACACACCCAACCTAATCAATAATTGAATTATTTTCTAAAAAATATTGAAAAAAAGTTTATTTAGGTGTATACTGAAAATATTAAGTTTAAGGAGGAATTTTTATGATAGAAATAAAAAATTATTCAAAGAAATATAATAATAATTCTACAAAAGCTGTAGATAATGTTTCTTTAACCATTAACGATGGTGAGATTTTTGCATTCATTGGGCACAATGGTGCTGGAAAAACCACTACTATAAAATCAATAGTGGGTATTTTAGATTTTGAAGAGGGTGATATTTTAATCAACTCAAAATCAATAAAGAAAGACCCAATTGCATGTAAAAAACAGCTTGCATACATTCCAGATAATCCAGATATGTATGAAAACTTAAAAGCAATTGACTTCATTAACTTTATTTGTAATGTTTACGAAGTAGACAATAAATCAAGGCAAGACTCTATTAGTAAATACGCAAAATTATTTGAATTAGAGAACAATTTAAATGATCAAATATCATCATTTTCTCATGGAATGAAACAAAAATTAGCGATAATTTCTGCTTTATGCCATAATCCAAAAGTTTTAATTTTAGATGAGCCTTTCGTTGGACTTGACCCTACTTCTGTTTATAATCTAAAGGAACTTATGAAAAATATGTGTAAAAACGAGAAAACTACAATCTTCTTTTCAACCCATATATTAGAGGTTGCTGAAAAACTTTGTGACAGAGTTGCAATAATTAAAAACGGAAAAATAATCAAAGTTGGAACTATGAATGAGGTAAAAGGAGATTCTTCACTAGAAAGTGTCTTTTTAGATTTAGAAAAATAAAATCTTTAATGGAAAGAAGGAAAATAAAATGAAACAATTTTTTAATTTATTAAAAGCGACGTCAAAAGGCGACATGAATATATTTAAAATTAATCTAAATGGTAAAAGTAATTCTAATATTTTCAAAAAAATAATAACATTTTTATTAATATTATTTATTATTGGTTCAGTTTTTACATCTATAGGTTTCTATGCTTATTCAATATCAGAGCCACTTCATAAAGTAAACTTAACCTTTATTGCTTTAAGTATTTTTATGCTAATATCTGTTGTTATGGTATTCATGGAAGGTGTTTATAAATCACAGGGAATCTTATTTGACGCAAAGGATAATGATTTAGTATTCTCAATGCCTATACCAAAAAGAACTATTCTAGGTGTAAGGATGGTAAAACTGCTCATTTTTCAATATATTTTTACATTACTATTTTCACTACCTGCACTTGCAATTTACATATATTTTGAAAATCCTGGTATAAGTTTTTATATTGTATCTTTAATAATGATTATACTCTTACCAGTAATTCCAACCCTTTTAGGTTGTGTGTTTGGATATTTAATAAAGGCATCATCATCCCTATTTAGAAATAAGAGGACTATGCAAACTATCTTTTCACTTGTTTTTACTGCAATAATCTTTACATTTAGTTTTAAAATGCAAGGTTTTATTGAAAGTATTACAAGTAAAGCAACAAGCATTAATGATGTGATTACAAAAATTTACTTTCCAATAGGATTATATATAAAGTGCGTACAAGAATTTAATATACTAACTTTATTTCAATTAATACTTTCAAATATTATAATAGCTATCTTATTTGTTTATATATTTAGTATATCCTACTATAAAATAATATCAAAATCTTCTGAAAATTCAGTATCTTCACGCAATAAAAAATATAAAATAAAAACCAAGAGTGCACTAAGTACTTTAATTTCAAAAGAACTTAGAACTTACTTTGGTTCTGCAATTTATATTTTTAATACTGCTTTTGGATTAGTTTTAATATTATTGTTTGTTTTTAATTTTATATTTAATAAAGATAATACGATAAACACAATTTTACAATCTGAAGGTTTAACTATTAGTACAGATATTATTATGCAATGGTTTTCGAAATTATATATAGCTTTGCTATTATTTGTTATTCCAACTGTTACAATTACCGCTTCTTCAATATCTTTAGAAGGAAAATCTTTTTATTTATTAAAAACAATTCCTGTTGATACGAGGAAAATCTTTTTAGCTAAAATAATGACCAGCAATATAATAGCTATTCCAGTATTATTATTTAGTAGTTTAATATTAATCTGTGCTTATAAATTTGCAATGATTGAATGCTTATTTATATTACTTTTATGTTTAATATTCCCAACACTAACAGCGATTTTAGGTTTAGTTATAAATCTAGCCTTTCCACTTCTTAATGCAAAATCAGATACAGTTGTTGTAAAACAAAGTAAAAGTAGCTTGTTTTCAATACTTGCTGGATTTATTTTAGGAATAGCACCTGTTGTTTTATACTTTATGATTTTAACAAAAATAGATCTTGATGTAAACTTATATATAAGTTTACTAATAGCTTTTTACTTTATACTAACCTGCATCCTTTGGAAGGTATTAAATACTTTTGGAGTAAGAAGATTCAGAGAAATATATTAAAAGGAAAGAGTTTCTTTCTTTTTATACCAAAAAATAGATCAGTATTTTCACTGATCTATTTTTTTAATAATTAATATTATTATTGTGCATCCAAAGAAAAATCTCTACAGATACTTCCTTTTGGAATATAAATTTTATAAGATTTCTCTTCTATTTCTGTTCCAAACAATAATATTTCATCCAATACCGAACCCATCTTACTCTTTGTATAAGTTGTAATCTCAACTACACGTGGTTTGCAATTATTTTCTTCATAAATTACTGCTTTTTTCGCTTCAATTTTACCCTTTTTAAAGCCTCCTCCTGTAATCCTATAATAGAAGGAATATACTTCTTCTGTATCCATAGATGCTTGAATATAGAATATCGTGCCAGAAGCTTTCCCAGAAACCTGGCTATTATCTGCAATAGAAACTAATTCCTTCTCATCGGTTTGTAACACTTCCTCATAACATGAATCAAGCGCTTTGCTAGTCAATTTCACACTAACTAAAGATACTAAACAAGTAATGGAAAGTATAAGAATATATTTCCAAAGCATCTCCCAATTTTTCTTACTCTCACCAACATTTGCCACCACCTCAATAACTACCTTAAAAAAGAAAACTATAATTACTATTACGCTACATAACAATAAAATCCATAACATAATTATTCCTCCTTTGTGTTCCTGTTTTCGTACTTCCTAAATTCTTAACAATATTTTATATAATTGCCTATAAATTCTTTATTGCATGTATAAAAATATGAAACTTATACTTCTATCCTCCTTTTTAAATTGGGAAACTTCTCCCTCAATTCTTTTCTACATCTTTAAAATATGATGTTATTATAACACATTATGTATAGTGTGTCAATGATTTTTATCAAATTGTCAATCTAATAGTTTTTTTAATAATACAAACTATACCATTTTTGTATTATATTATTGTTATTATAATCATAAATGAATTTTTTTGTTATAACTATTTTAGCTCTCAATTTCTTGTGATAATTTATTTATGGCCTTTGTTTCAATCCTAGAAACATAGCTCCTAGAAATACCAAGCATTTTTGCTATTTCCTTTTGTGTTTTAGGTTTATCCCCATCCAAACCGAAGCGGAGTTCAATAATTAGTTTTTCCCTTCCTTTTAAAATATCCTTTATTGTCTCATATAGATTTTTAATTTTTAATTTTAAATCAACCTCCTCCTCTATGCTCTTTTCATCAATTTCTAAAATTTCCTTTAATGTTATCACATTGTCATCCTTATCTTTCCCTATCGGTTCATCTAAATACACCTCTGCACCTATCTTTTTTATACTCCTCAAATACATCAATATTTCATTATCAATACATCTTGCTGCATACGTTGCAAGCTTTACACCTTTATTCTCATTAAAACTGTTTATCCCTTTTATCAAACCTATTGTTCCTATTGAAATTAAGTCATCTTGCTCAACTGATGTTGTTGAATATTTCTTTGAAATGTGTGCAACTAACCTCAAATTTCTTTCTATTAAAATATTTCTCGCATCGTTATCCCCCTGTTTCATTTTATATATATATTCTCTTTCTTCCTCCCCATTTAATGGTTCAGGAAAAAGACTGTTATTTGATATATAACCAACAACAAAAATTGCGGTTTGTAAAAAAATCAAAAATCCTGATAATGAAATATCTACCATACACTTGCCTCCAAATTCGAACATTTTTTCTTTTATATGTATATTCAGACACTACTTGTTTCGTGCATGACCCTAAAAAATTTGTCAAATTAAAGAACTAACTCGAACAAGTTAGTTCCTTAATTTTATAGCCTAATCTAATTAAAAATCCTATAATGTTTCAATTTTCTTTTATAAAAATTTAGTCAAAGATTTTTTTAACTATTACACTCATTAAATTAACTACATGCAGATATATATTTCTTAATTTTAAAATCTTATTATCTTATTATAAGTGTTTATTGCATAATTATCTGTCATTCCAGAAATATAATAAATAATCGCCTCACATAATGCTTTTTCATTCTCAATATTGAATACAATTTTATTCTTACAAAACTTATGTCTTTCAATATTCCAATACCTTTTTAACCAATCTTCAAATTCATTTATTATTTCAGGATATCTTTTTCTTATATGTTCCCTTTCATCATAATATTTTTTTAAAGTATTATATATAGTGTTTAGAACTAATTCAAAGTAATACGTGCCTAACTTCAACTTCTCATCTAGATAAATAAATTTATAATTAAATTCTTTTATCTTATTCATAAATTCAAAAGCTTCTTCAGAAAATTTCAACCCATCTTCTATGTTGCTATTCTCACATAAATCATAAACTAAATTATTTATTATAATTGTATTGTTAATTGCTTCATCCTTCCCTATGTTCATCAATTCGTGTAATTCTTCTAAATGCTCATCTAAAATTCCAAGAGTTATTGCATCTTGTATATCTCTACCCAAATATGCTATTTTATCTGCAATTTTTACGACACAACCTTCCCATGTATATGGTTTATATTCATTAGGATAGTTATAATCATATAAATCTATATATTCCTCTCTCGGTCTCAAGCTATTTTCATCTATTTCCCCACAATGTGATACAATTCCATCCCTCACGCCGTATGTAATATTTAGATTTTGTAAATTTTGTTTATCATCTTCTAACAAAATCATTTTATCAACTATTTCCAATCCTTTTTGTTCATGCCAAAATGTTTTATCTATATCCCTTTTAGAAATTTTAGATAATATTTTTTCTCCTTGATGGCCAAACGGACTATGTCCAATATCATGCGCCATTGCAATAGCCTTTGTTAATTCTGTATTTAACCCTAAATAATTTGCTATTGTATTGCTTATAGATTCAACTAATATAACATGCTCCATTCTTGTACAAATATGGTCATTTACAGGTGAGAAAAATACTTGCGTTTTATGTTTCATTCTTCTAAAATCCAAACTATGTATAATTCTTGTATAATCCCTTTCAAAATCCGAACGTATATCATTTCCTCTTGTGTATAATTGATTTTCTCTTTTTATTATATTTTCCCACTTAGGATTGCCCTCATTCGCTGCCATTTCTTTTAATACATCCTTCATATTTACCCCTCCTATATTATTTTTCCTTTATCCTATATTATATTCTTCTAGATTTACGTTACACATCCTCCTTTCGGTTAAAATTATTTTTATCACAATCTTTAGAATTATATGCATACCCAAACATTCCTTATCCCTCGTATGACCTAGAAAAGTTTGTCAAATTAAAGAACTAACCCAAGTAAGTTAGTTCTTTAATTTTGATACATTTCTAATTATTTTGCGAGGTTTATATTTTTATAAGTAATGTCTTCAGTAACCTCTTTTATCACTTTTATCCAATCCGGCAAGTCTACTTTCTGTGTCTTATCTGTAAGTTCAATCTCCAATATAGCTTCATTATCCCATTTAGGATATATATCTAATTCAAAATATTGATTCTTGAATAAGAAGCAATATCTATCCTTTCTAATCGATTTCTCCCCTTCTATTAATAAAGATATATATTCCCTTTGAGTTATCAATCTCTCCTTTTCCTGCCTTACTAAATTTGAAAGTGTTTTTTTCTCAGTATAATAATATGAGAAAGAATTACCTTCACCTCTTTGCCTAATTCGTCTCTCAATTAATGGATCCTCAGAATGTAAATAAGTTTGTAGAATGTTAAGCTTCACTATACCATCAATTTTTTCAAGTTGTTCATCCTGTGGTTTTGTTATCAAGTATTTTCTTTCAATTTCTAAAGGTATAGGTAAACCCATTGCGAAGAGAACCTCTCTAATTAATCTATTAACCTTTTCAGTAAATAATGTTGAATTATCTATCACCCTAAAATGCTGATGTCCTATCCATGCATTCCTGGTTTTTTTATCTGCAATTTTAGCCTCCTCAGGTGTTTCAAACCTAGCTTTATTATTTTCTAGTGTATAAAATTCCTCAGCCCCCTCTGCAGCCGTAACCAGGTGAAATACTGCATCGTAGTTATCTCTTATCTTTATTTCTGTAAATCCCCTTTTTCTTAATTCCTCTCTAAACACATTTACATCCATGTATGCCTTACCATCCAATATTCCTCTATCATATAGAATGACAATATCCTTTCTCATTGCTTCAGCAGCTCTTCTTACAGTTTCCTCTTTGTTTAACCCTCTGTCAATTAGTAAACCTTGAAACTCATCATATTCCCATGGTGTAATTCCTGAAGTTATCACCTCTGTGGCAGTTTCTGGTACTACAATAACCTTATACCCCTTCTTAGTAAGTTCCTCCGACAACATACTTAGGCATGTTGTCTTTCCAGCACATGGTCCACCTGTAATTACAAATTCCCATATCTTCATTCTGAAAACCTCCTCTAATTCATATATTTATATAAATCTTGCTACTAAAAATAAACACCTAAATTATAACATATTTAGATGTTTTTGTCAATACAGATGTATTTTATTTAACTTCTCGTTACGGGTAAAAATACGATGTGCCTTTTAAATCCACACACCATATTATTTTACTTCCCATAATATTATACACTATCACAATATTCTTATAAAGGCATTCCCATTTTACTACACACTCACAACAAAAGCAAGAATCTTTGTAAAATTCTTGCTTTTGTATTATTTAAACTTATTATGTTTATTGTCTAAAATGAGTATCATCCAGCGATAGTGGGGCTAAAAAGCCAAGACTGCACGGAACCCG
>JAUNSP010000073.1 GCA_030539155.1 Clostridia bacterium | reverse complement strand
TACATCAAAAAATATGATGTGCTTTTAAAATCCACACACCATATTATACACTATCACGAACAAAGACGTGACATGAAGAGAAATTTAAAGTGTCTGAATATATTAATCATGCCACTTTTGTTCTTGTTAAATGTCGAAAACTTCCTAGACTTCGACAAAACTTCTTATTTTTTACTCTTGGAAAAAATTTACATTTAGGGTATAATAGAAAATATTAAAAAATATAAGGGGGAATAAAGATGAATATAAACTATTCAGAAAAAGAAAAAATACTGAATATAGAAATAACGGAGGAAATTGACCATCACGGAGTCGAAATGATAAGGAAAGTTGTTGACGATGAGATAACAAAGGTAATGCCTAGAAAAATAATTTTTGACTTTGGAAAAGTAACCTTTATGGATAGTGCCGCAATAGGGATGTTAATAGGAAGATATAAGATGGCAAAGATGTTGGGGGGAAGTGTGGAAATCATAAATTTAAAACAGGGTATGAAAAAGATTTTAGAAATGAGTGGAGTTTTAAAAATTATACCAGCAAAGTTACTCGAATCGGTTTGAATTTATAAAATATAAAGACAAAAATTTAAGTAATCACTTAATTATATAATGAAAAAGAAAGGAAGATTTAATATATGGAAAATGAAATGAAATTAGAATTCTTAAGCAAATCAAATAATGAAGCGTTTGCAAGAATAACAGTTGCTGCTTTTGCAGCACAATTGGATCCTACGATAGAGGAGTTGGCTGATATAAAAACAGCTGTTTCAGAGGCGGTTACTAATAGTATTATACATGGATATGAGGACAACATGGGGTTAGTAAAAATTAATTGTGGCATATCAGGGAGAGAAATAACTATAGAAATAACCGATAATGGGAAAGGAATAACAAATATAGAAGAAGCAAGAAGACCTCTATATACATCTAAACCGAATTTAGAAAGATCTGGTATGGGATTTACAATAATGGAAAGTTTTATGAATGAGGTGAGAATAGAGTCTGTAGTGGGAATTGGAACTAAAATTATAATGAAAAAAGTAATAGAGAAAATTTAACTATTAAACAAATATTTATGCACAACAATTAATTAGAATGGAGTTTAAATTATGTATGAAAACAACATAAAGGATATAATTGAGGTTCAAAATGGTAATGAGGAGGCTTTAAATAGATTAATAGAGATAAATAGTGGTTTAATATGGAGTATAGTAAGAAGATTTAAAGATAGAGGTCATGAGATGGATGATTTATATCAAATAGCAGTAATAGGTTTTATAAAGGCAGTAAAAAGATTCGATACCGATTTTGAAGTTAAAATGTCTACATATACAGTTCCTTATATATTAGGGGAACTAAAAAGATTTGTTAGGGATGATGGTCCTATTAAGGTGAGTAGAAGTATAAAGGAACTATTATCAAAAGTTAGGGAATTACAACAAGAGGCATTAGTTAAGGGGAAGGAGCTTAGTATTAGTGATTTAGCAAGCAAATTAAATGTTTCAAAAGAAGAGACTGTAATGGTAATGGAATCTACGAATAATGTTGACTCTATATATAGTGAAGCATATTCAGATGGAGATGGAAATATAAGTATACTAGATAAGATAAGTACGGGTAGGGATGAACAAACAGAAGTAGTGAATAATATAGTTTTAAAAAACGCTATTGGAGAATTAAAGGATAGAGAAAAGAAGATAATTTTACTTAGATATTATAAGGGGAAAACTCAGACTGAAGTTGCAAAAATATTGGGAATAACACAAGTGCACGTTTCAAGGTTAGAGAGAAAAGCTTTAGATGAAATGAAGAGAAAGTTTGCATGTTAGTGATAAGAGGGGTTATGTATGAAAAAGATTGTAATGTATTTAGTGATATTTATTGTGGTGTGTTTTATTATACCTATTATTTTTTCAAGGAAATTTGTAGATAAATCACAAGAAGTACTAGGACAACACACGGATGAAACACAATTAAATACGGTAGGGAATATAGAAGAGGGGAATAGTGATACTAAAATGATAAGACTACTACATAAATCCACAGAGCAAGTAGAAGAGTTAAGTTTAGAGGAGTATTTATATGGAGTAGTTTCATCTGAAATGCCGGCTAGTTTTGAAATAGAGGCTCTTAAGGCTCAGGCAATAGTAGCTAGAACATATACATGCTATAAAATGGGGGATAGTAATAGGAAACATAGTGAAGCGGATATATGTGATGATTCTACGTGTTGTCAGGCATGGATTTCAAAGGATGATAGGTTTTCTAAATGGAGTGAAAATAATAGGGAAGAGTATTGGAATAAAATAATTTTAGCTGTAAACGAAACGAAGGGAAAAATAATAACTTATGAGGGAAAACCAATAAATGCTTTTTTTCATGCAAATAGTGGAGGTGTAACGGAATTGCCATACAATGTATGGGGAGGAAGTGGGTATCCTTATTTACAAACAGTTGCAACGAGTGGGGAGGATGCATATACACAATATGCGTCGGAAGTGGTTTTAAACAAAAAAGAATTTGAGAATAAAATAAAGGAGAAACATAGCAATTTAGATATTGATTTTAATTTGGAAGATTCTATTAAAATAACAGAATATACAGAAGGCCGGACGAGTAAAAACAATAAAAGTTGGAAATTTAAACTTATCCGGAGTTGAAATAAGGTCTCTTATTGGCTTAAAGTCCGCTAATTTTGAAGTGACAATAGAAGCGGATACGGTAAAATTTACAGTTAAGGGGTATGGTCATGGAGTGGGAATGAGTCAGACGGGTGCAGATAGCTTAGCTAAACAAGGTAAAAATTACGAAGAAATAATTAATCATTACTTTAAAGAAATACAAATACAGGAATATTAAATAAAATTATAAGAATAAAAAAAGATAATTTTATAAAATATTAATTTTCATATAATAGGAAATATATTTTCCTATTATTTTTAATGTATATAAAAAAATATATTGGAAATAATTTATATAAGTAAATTTAAGGAGGTTATTTATGAATAATATGAATGAGAAAACAATAAAGAAGATTAGTATAATTATTAGTATGATAATGCTTGCCACTGTAATATTTATAATATCATATATAGCATATAGTAATAAAATAAAGGAAAACTCAATTATAGCAAAATCGGAGGAGAACGAATCACTAGAAATCGGTAAAGAGGATACTAATAATATGGATGCACAAATAGTTAGTAGTCCGATTGGTAAGACAGTTAATGAGGTTGAGGATGAAACGACCAATGAGGATATCGCTAACAATGAATCAAATATAGTAAAAATACCTACATCTACTAATATAAATAATACAATAAACGAGGAGGATAATATCGAAAGTGAGGAAAATGATGTACAAAATCAAATAAATCCTACTTTTATAATACCAGTTGAAGGGGAAACAATAAAAGAATTTGCAACCGATAGTCTAGTGTATTCGGAAACATTGCAAGAGTGGGTTACTCATAAAGGAATAGATATTAAGGCTGATAAAACAACAATGGTTAAAGCCGCTTGTGATGGAAAAGTTAAATCTATAAAAAACGATCCAAGATATGGAGTTACAGCTGTTATTGAGCATTCAAATGGATTTGAAACGGTATATTCAAATCTTCTTACAGCTGAGTTTATTGTAGAAGGGGAGGAAGTTACTCAAGGACAATCAATTGGTACAGTAGGAAATACAGCAACATTTGAAATTGCAGATCCAACGCACCTTCATTTCGAAATATTACAAAATAGTATACCAGTAGATCCCAATTTGTATTTTTAATTAAGGTGTATATGAATTTCGCCACATCTCGACCGTTAACCTGTAAGTTTTTTTAAGGAAATATAAAAAACACACTTGACAAAAGCAAATATATTATGTATAATGAATATACTCAATTTTTGAAATATTTTTTAAATTAAGGAATATTGACACTTATCTTTTTAACAATTATTCAGATATAATTGAGAAGGGAATAATTATCAACAATCATAATTAGTATCTAGTGTTGGAGTCACTTATATAATTTTTTAATAATAAAAATTATTTAAGTACTTTGTAGCAAATATTTATAAAAATAAAGGAGATATGCTTATGGAAGAGAGAAAGATGTCTGAATGGATAACTACAATGGAAGCACCTGATGGAAGTAAATTAACTGTTAGTACTTTTTGTGAAGTTGGAAGTAACGAAGATAATGCACAATATTGGAATGGATATTGGAAGAATTTCATTAAAATACCGGATAATGCGGATAATGGCTGGCTAGGATATGTAGTAATAAAGAGTAATAAAAAGCAATAAAAAAATTAAAAACAAATCTCAATTAGTGAGATTTGTTTTTATGTTATAGGAAATTGAAATTTTTTTATAACATATGAACACGTAAATGGTAGGAATTAGTAAGCCATTAGACAATGTTCACATTGGATTATATAAAATTTTTTATTTCCTATAACATAAAAAGTGAGTACTTACAAGTATACTAGGAAACTATTTTGAACAATTATTTTG
>JAUNSP010000022.1 GCA_030539155.1 Clostridia bacterium | reverse complement strand
AAAATTTATTTTTCAAATAGTCAACAAAAATTACAAAAGTTTTGAAAAAAGTTGTGTGCAATTGTTTAGTTTTTTTCCCTAAACAATTGCACACAACTAATTATATATTATTGATACTTTTTTTAAATTCCCTAATATATTCCTCCCTCATCGCAATTAAGATATTTGACGCAACCTCAACAGCTGTATCCCTCGTATTTATGGACATTGTATCCAAAAATATATAGGAATTAACATTATCCTTTAAGGAATATTTTAAATCCATTAATGAATCATTATATTCCTCTAGATTGGTAAGATTTAGGAAACTTCTCTCTTCTAATGCTAAACTCTTTGCATAATCCCTTCTAAGTGATTCCAAAGAATTAACATAGGTTATAACTAAATGATTTACTATTTTTTTCGATATTGTCTCACATTGATCTTTTAATTGAAAATACATATCCTCTGTCATTTTTGATTTTTTATAGTAACGATTATTCCAAACTATTCTATCATTTAATCCCCTGTCTATCAAAATTACATCCACATTTTGTTCCACACAATTTTCCAACTGTATAGTAATTTCCTGTACTACAGCAGACATAAATTTATCTATACTCATTTTTTTAAATTTATCCTTCAAGTCATTTTTATAATACTTGGAATTCATAAATTCTTCAATCTTTGCAACTTTAAAGCCACCTCTTTCAAAGAAATCCGATAAATTTTTATACATAGACGTCTTTCCGGTTCTAGGTGTACCACAAAGTTCTATAACATAGGGTTTCTGTAGTGGACATAGTTTCTTCAATTTTTGTAATTCCATTTTTTGAGCATGAAGTTTTTTTAATTTGCTATAATACTTATTATCCATACTAAATACTGTTTCTCTTAAGAATACATCCTCTTTAAAATTAAATACTATATCAATGAGTTCTCTTAGTTTGTTGAATATTGGTATATCTTTATCTTCATTATAAATAATACTCTTATAGATATCTGAATAATACCATTTTTGATAAGATTCCCCTCTTTTAAAATGAGAAAAGTCCCTTTTTCCACTCTTTTGTATAATTATCATTAAATCTTCTAAGTTACTTATTTTATCTGCACATACAACTATCTTATTTCTTAATGACAATTTTTTAACTGCTTTAATAGTATGTTTTTTTCTGTCTTCCCATGATAGTGATTTATCTGGTTCAGATGCTCCATAAACCAAATCTGCAACATCATCGCCAAAATTCTCTCTAATGTCTTCTATTGTGTATTCAGTGTCTTCAACTACATCATGTAAGTACCCTGCAGCCACCATATTGTCATCATATCCAAAATCCTGTAATTTTCTAGCTACATCAAATGGGTGAATAATCATTGGCTTATCAGGCTCACTCTTCCTCACCTGTCCACTATGTGCGCTAATTGCAAATTTTCTTGCATTATCCTTTATATTTTCCATAAATCTTCCTCCTTAATATAATACAATTGTAATTTATTACCTCAACAAAATTAATATTAATTATTATATCATAATTATGTAAAACAGTCAACTAAAAGCATGTTTTTTGTGTAAAACATGCTTTTTTCTAATCTTCTATAATTTAAATAGATTATTCTCGTAATTTTCTACGAAATATCTTATATTCTTTGTTCCTTTAGAAATAACAATATGACCTTCCTCTTCTAATTTCCTTTTTTGTAATTCCAAATTCCCTGGGTATTTTGCATTTAATTCCCCATCCTTTTTTAAAACTCTCCAATATGGAGTTATATTTTCTGTTCTTTGATAACTTGCCCATGCACAAATGTTTATAAATATTCCAGCTGTCAACGGACATGTTAATTCGGTATTATATTTTCTTGCAATATACTTCCTTATTTCGTTTGTTGTGATAACCTTTCCTTTCGGAATCTTTTTAATTACTTCATCATAATCAATAGGAGGTGCTATAACCATACTTTTTCCTCCCCATTTTTTTGCTGCCTCATCATCTAGTTCCACGATTTTAGGCATATTTTTACTATCTTTCATTCTTGCATTAAAATTTTTTCTATCTTCATTTGCCATTTAAATCACTCCTTATTTTTATTTTTTACCTTTAAATATTATACTACATTTTAATTACCTTCACAAGTCCTTTTTTATACAATAAAAATTTTACAACTGTTTATTGCTTTAGGGCATAACCTTTTTTATATAATATGAAATTTCTACTTTCCTATTATATAAAAAATTATGAATTTTCCCTCTTCCAATAAAACAAGTACTGTTGTGCTAACCCCTTTAGATTGCCATATTTGGCATTTGCTAAAACCTGGATTTCAGTATTTGAAACCTTCTCTATGTCTTTTTTTATAAATAACTCATTCATAACCTTTCTCACCCATACATCCACTGGAAAAACATCAATTCTTTTTAGTTCAGAAAAAAGCATTATACAATCTGCAACTTTTTCCCCTACTCCAGATAATTCACACAATTTATCTCTTAATTCTCCCGTTGTTAACTTTTTTAACTCCTTTAAATTAACCTCTTTATTTAGAAATTTTTGAGTTGTTTCATATACCCTTTTATCTCTAAATCCTAAACCTAAGCACCTTAAATCTTGGATACTTGCCTTAGATAATTCCTTAACCGTTGGAAAAGAATAGTACACCCTATCCCCCCATTTTATTTTTTTCCCGTAAGTTTTGGATAAGGTCTCAATTATCCTTTTTATTCTTGGGATATTATTATTTGCAGATATTATAAAAGATATTGTTGTTTCCCATAAGTCCTGATTTAAAATTCTTATACCTTCCCCATACTTAATCGCTCTTTTTACATACCTATCTTTTTTACATAACCTATCCTTGATTTTTTTATAGTCCCTTCTTAAATCAAAATAATCTTCAACAATTTCTTTAATGTCGCCTCTACATATTCCCTTAAATATTATTTTATTTTTTTCCTGACTAATGTTTAAAACATTTCCCTTAAACACTCCTGTATATGTCCCGTTTTCCTCTAACTTCCACCTAAAACATTGACCACACTCAAAAATATCTTTTAGGACAAATGAGTCAGCATTTTCTAAGTAATACTCCTGCTCCATATTTCCATCCTTTCTACTCTAATATAACATATACTCACACTTTTTACAATGTTAAATTATAGAATTATTTACATTATGATACCCTTCTATACTACAAAAAAGCTATCCACAATTTTATCACCTTTCGTGAATAAAATTGTAAATAGCCTTATTTATAATTTATATCCTTTTTCTACGGTTCAATATAATTATTGCCAAACCCGCTAAACTCATAATTATCATTGGTATCTTTAAAAAATCATTTACCCCTGTCTTTGGTGTTTGATCCTTATCACTTTTTCCTTCGTTATTGTCATTAACAATTTTCTCTGGTTTCTCCTTAACTTCCTCATTTTCCCCATCAACTGCTAATAAATTTGTTTTTGATAAAGTGTATGATGAGCAACTAGTAATTTCAATAGTTATTTTTCCATCTTGCACTATAACTTCCTTACAATCCTCCAATTTCTTTGTCACTTCATTATAATGTGCTATATATAACTTAGTTCCATTTGCATATTTTTCTGAAACATCAATTTGAACTTTTGCTTTTCCTGGAAGTTGACCATGATGTGCAAAATTTATAAATACTACTTCTGCATCATCCGTTATTAATTTCTCTATATCTGATTTTATAGTTTCAGGTGCAGTTTGTGTTATTCCAATTTCTAAGTCCACATCAATATCGGTGTTTGTAATGTTACTTCCAGTAAATTCCCAAGAATAATCTGATGTAGAAACAATATATGAAGCTCCTGATTCTGATAGTGCATTAAATAATTCTTTCTCTAATGTAACTGGTTCTTCAACTTCCTCTTTTATTGTATTATTTGCAGTATATGCCTTTGCACTCGTTCCAAATGCACTTGCTATACTTCCATTATTTCCTACTGATGATGTTTTATAGAATACCTTCAAATATTCAGTATTTGGTGCTATAACAGTTCCTCCATTTGTTCCTGTAAATAATGATGTTACCGTACCTGATTCTATATCAACTGTAATACTTCCACTACTTAAAAATCTTCCTGTAACCCCTGCATCACCAGTTTCTCCCCCAGCATATAATTTTGTAATAGTTCCACCACTCACGGTTACATTTGCACTAATCATTGAGCCACGATTAATAGTTTGAAAAACATTTATTGTTCCTCCCTTTATATTTACCTTGGCATTATCTGTTCTACCATTTGAACCACCGGCTGTAACCCATCCACTTATATTTGCATTTCCGCTAACATTCATTACTACATCCTTTGTGTAACTATAACCCTGTCCACCTCCATATAAACAGGTTGAGATAGTTCCACCTTTTATATCTATTTGTGCATTATTAACTATACATGGTGAATTTTGTGGTGCTACTTCAGTTCCAACACTTGTTTTTTCAGAAGCTAATCCTCCGTCCATTGATATTTGCTATTTGTCCTGCATTAACTACTATCTTCGTATTTTTTACACGTGATGATAACGCTCCTCCACCATAAATTGATTTTGATATGGTTCCTCCATTAATCGTTATATTTGCTGTATCAACATTAGATGTTTGGCTAACCGAACCTCTTCCACCACCATAAATATGTGATACTGTACCGCTATTCATTACTATATTACTTGTTGTATATGATTTTCCTTCATTTCCACCACCAAAAATACGAGTACCAGAAACAACATCCATTGATCCACCTGTCCAAGTTATTGTTACACCCCCGCCTACTTTTTCTGTGATTGTTATTGGTGTTCCATTAGCAAAAAAATCATTACGCGGTTCAGAATTTGGATATGGCGTAGTATCTAATATTGGTGTTTCTGCAGCATTAGAGACGATCGATATTCCACAAATTATCGCGATAAATAGAAAAATTAAACATAGTTTTTTGACCATTTGGTTCCCTCCTTTTCTAAAAAATTTATGTATTATGTCATCTTGTACAATTTTAGTATAATCTATAAAAAAGTTGCTGTCAACATTTTATAGAAATATTTGTTTGGTAAATATTCCCTTGTTATATATTGCCTTTTATGTTGACTTTTGGTAAATTATATTATATAATACTATTCAAAGAAAGGAGCATCTATAGTGCAAAAAATACTAAGTTCTATGAGAAGAACCATTGATACCTATAATTTAATTAATGAAGGGGATAAAATTGCGGTTGGACTTTCTGGAGGTAAGGACTCTATTTGTTTACTTATGGGTTTAAAAAATCTTCAACGATTTTATCCAAAAAAATTCGAAATCATTGCAATTAGCATTAATCCCGGTTTTGATTTTTTTGATAGTGATTACTTAAACAAAATTTGTAAAGATATTGGAGTTACTTTCATCGAAGAAAAAAGCTTTATTAAAGAAATTGTTTTTGATGAAAGAAAAGAAAAAAATCCATGTTCACTATGTGCAAATTTAAGGAGGGGAATTATAAATAGTATAGCAATACGAGAAAATTGTAATAAAATAGCGCTTGGACACAATGAAGATGATGTAGTAGAAACTTTTCTTCTTAACCTACTTTATACAGGCTCAATAAATACTTTTTCACCTATAAGTTATATGGATAGAAGCAAAATCACTCTAATTAGGCCATTAATTTTAACTCCTGAAAAAGAAATCAAAAGATTTATTAAAAGAAATAATATTACTCCTATGAAAAAAGTTTGCCCTATGGATGGAGTATCTAAAAGAGAATTCATGAAAGAATTAATTAAAAAATTAAGTTTAGAAATACCTATGGTAAGGGCTAATTTAATTGGTGCGATAAAAAGAAGCCAAATAAAAGGCTGGAAGATTGACCATTAGTTTAGGACTAATCCATTTTATATAATAGGAAAGGAGAACTTTCCTATTATATAAAAAATCTAGTATATAACAACATACTAGATTTTTTCTTTTTTCTAATCTCTAAACCTTCCTGGATGTTTATAATATTCTTCAATATCTTCGTGGGCATTGTCTAATTTTTCCTCTGGAGTTTTCCCTTCCGCTTCAATAAAGAATTTCTTAAATTCTTCAATGCTTACCCTTGCCTTTTGAGCCTCATCCTTCATAATTATTTGTTCCCCATTATCAAGATCGATAATCCATTCGTCATTTCTCTGTACATCATCAATAGTCTGAATTTTATCCCCTATTTTCTCATTTTCCTCATAATTTTCCGCAATTTCCTCTATTTCTGATATCTCGTTTTTTCCTCGCTCAGTCAAATCCTTAATCTCTTTACTTACTCTTTTTGACTCTCCTTGACCTTCTACCTTTCTTCCTATCCTCTGGTTAGATGATGTCCTCTCAATCTTTTCTGCCTCTACATATCCATGTTCCTCTATATTTACTGATATTTCTCTTCTAGAATCACTCATTTCAATTAAAGCATATGGAGTTTTTTTCTCAATCTTCTCACCGTTCTCATCAATACTAATAACCGTTCTCATTGTAGGTCTAGATGGAACTGTACCATCTGCAAGCTCAAAGCCCTTATCTGTTTTTGTTACACAAATAAAAGCATT
Organism: Clostridia bacterium; assembly: GCA_030539155.1. Lineage (GTDB taxonomy): Bacteria > Bacillota > Clostridia > TANB77 > CAG-508 > JAUNSP01. The sequence goes on along the minus strand of JAUNSP010000022.1, from coordinate 14,315 downwards.
CAATTTTTCTGAGTATGCTATTCCTACTTCCTGTGCTCCACTAACTATTTCTGGAAAATCGTTTTGAAACCTGTCATCAATAAACTTTTTGTAATATGTTATCTCTAAATCTTCCCCTAAATTAGTGTTTTTTGATAAATCATTTTGAATTTTTATTTTCTCATCATTATTTGTATTTTTTTCAATTATCTGTAATTGGCTAGTCATTTCATCTTTTGAGATATCCTCAACCTTCGCCCTTAAATTTTCCTCGTTTAAATTTTGTATGTATTCTACTAATTCATCTTTACTCACATTATTTAATTCTAAAAATTTATCCATATTCTCATCTATTGCAACCTTATCTATTTTTTCATTCATTCTAATAATCTTCTTGTTAGGATTATCTAGGTATACTTCGCTTATTTTATCTTTTTCTTCATCTTCTAAAATAACTACAAAAACATTTTCTAACCTAATTTTCGCCAAATCAAATTCTTCATAATACCTTATTTGTCTTATTTCTTCTTGGTTTAAACTTTTTCTTCTCTGTTTTTCCAATTCATCTATAAATTGCTTCATTTTCTCTAATATTTCTTCTTCCATTATTACCACTCTCCTACACTCCCATTATACCACATTTTTACACATTTTACAAACAAGCTAAGTTATTATAATCTCCCTACGCATAATCCAACTAATATTCCTAATATATTACCAATTAAAGGAATTGTACCTCTATATATTTTATTTGACTCTGGAATTAACTCTCCCGAAACAATATATAGCATTGCACCCGCTGCAAAACTAAGGCAAATCGCAATTACAGTTTGAGAAATACTGCCCACAACCGCTCCTGCAAAGGCACCTATACCCGTTGCAAAACCTGATAAAATTACATACCATATAACTTTTAACGATTTCATTCCTCCTGTTTTTAATGGAATTGCCATGGCAATTCCCTCTGGTACATCATGAAACGCAATAGCTATTGCTAGAGCATATCCAAGCTTTATTGAGGCTCCAAAACTTGAACCTATTGCAAGTCCTTCTGGTACATTATGAAGTGCCAAACCTATACTAATTACTATACCTGTTTTTAGTAACTTATTTTGAGACCTCATCTTTGAACTTTTTCCTACAATATAATCACAGAAAATCATAATAATTATCCCTGCAATTATGGTTAAAATAACTGTACTTATCTTTGATATTGCTAATGCTTCTGGAATTAATTCGAAACATACTACTGCCATCATTAATCCTGCTGCAAAACTAAGTATAAAACTTAAGAATCTATCACTTATATTTTTTAGAGAAACTCCAATTATGCCACCTATCGTCGTTCCAAATGTTCCGAAAAGCAGCCCAACTAAAGTTATTTTAATTATTTCCAAACTATATATCCTTCCTTTCTTTACCTATTGATGATATTGAATGTTACACCTTTTTACGAATTTTCTCTATAAATTTATTCACAATGTCCGATTTTTATTCTTTAATTACCTTCTTTAAATAAAAAGTGATAAAATATAATACTCCTGATATTATTACTATCATTGGTCCTGTTGGAATATCGTTATAATACGAAATTATCAATCCTGTTATTCCCGAAAATAATGCAAATATTACAGAAAATAAATGATACTGCCTCATATTTTTTGATATATTTCTGCTAGCTGCCGCTGGTAAAATTATTAAAGAATTTATTAATAAAATTCCTATCCATCTTATTGAAATCATTACTACAAGTGCTATTAAGATTACGAATATATTATCTATTAAAACTATGTTTATCCCCTTGCTCTTAGCTAACGCAGAATTTATACTCATACTATTTAATTTATTAAAAATGTATCTCCATACTATTAACACTACTATTACAGCAATTACCAAATATCCTATCTCCTGTGCCGTAATACTTAAAATATCTCCTACTAAATAACTTGAATATTTATTAAAATTTCCTGTTTTCGCAAGCATTGCAAGTCCTAATGCCATAGCTATCGATGAAAAAACACTAATTATTGTATCTGCACTATAAGATGTTCTCCTCTTTACAGAATTTAATAATACAGCAAATATTATTGCAAATAGTATCATTGAAATATTAATATTTGTTATTCCAAATAACATACCGATTGCAATCCCTGTTAGTGCGGAATGTCCTAATGCATCAGAAAAAAATGCTAATTTATTATTTACTACCATTGTCCCAAGCATTGCAAATATTGGTGTTATAAGCACAATCGCAATTAATGCATTCTTCATAAATATATACGACATGCATTCAAATGGTAATATCATTTCCAAAAAATTATATATAACTTCCATTGTTCCTCCTATTTTTCCATTTCTTATTTTTATACTTCTCCAAATCTTGTTCTAAATTCTTTACTACTATAAACTTCCTCTACAGACCCTTCCTTTACAATCTGTTTGTCTAATAGTATAACTTTATCTGCATACTTCTTTACCAATTCTAAATTGTGAGATACAAGTATTATTGACATATCATATTCACTTTTAATTCTATTTACTGTTTCAAAGAAATCTTCTATTCCATTCTTGTCAATTCCTGACACTGGTTCATCTAATATTAAAAGATTTGGTATAGGTGTAGTTGCTACTGCAAGCAAAACCCTTTGTAATTCTCCCCCTGATAAATCTCCTATACTCTTTTCTATCAATGACTCTGCTCCAAATAATTGTAATTGCTTTTCAATCCTTGTATACACCTTTTTATCTTTTTTAAAACACACTGGTTTTTGTGTAATAAAAGATGCTACCATGTCATATACAGTTGTTGGCATGTGTTTTTCTATATTGATACTTTGTGGAACATAACCTATGCGTATATTCTTTTTTTTATTTTCCTTCATATCTAAAAAAACTACTTTTCCTTTGTGCGGTATTTCCCCCAAAATTGCCTTAAGTAAAGTTGTCTTTCCCGCTCCATTTTGACCTATCAATACTGTTAATTCTCCACAATGAATATGTATATTTATATTTTTTAGAATTTCTTGTTTTCCTACTTTTACACTTATATTATTGATTTTTGTACAATGTAAACCACATATTTTTTTATCTCCCATTTTTTGTTATAATATACTATTACTACATTTCTAATTACAACATAGTTAATATATTATCTCCTCCTTTTACCTATACTGCTATTCTTGTCTTTACAATCTAAATATTTTCTAGCACTTTTAAATTATTTTCCATTGACTTTATATAAGACATTAAATCATTTTTTCCTGTCAACCCTGAATCCAATGTACAGACCTTAGCCCCAGTTTCACCCGCTATTGCTTCTGCATTTTTTAGAGAATCATCCTTATCCACTACAATTACTCCAATATTTTTTTGTTTAGATTCTTCAATTATGCTTTTTAACATCTCGGCAGAAAAAGTATCCCTTTCATGGTTTGTTTCAACCGTAATTATATTTATATCAATATTTTCATTAAAGTACTCAAATGCCTCATTTAAAGAAATAATGTATTTTCCTTTAATTTTTTCTTCTGCCTGTTTATACTTTTCCTTTAAACTATTTAATTGTACTATATACCTTTCAAGATTGTCCATATAAACCTGCTTATTTTCTGGATTTACCTCGCTTAAACTTTGTGCTATTTCCTTTATTTGAACAATATATCTATCAATACTAATCCATGAATGTACATTAACCCCATCCTCATGGTGATGATGCTCTACATCATCTTCTTCTGTACCTTCTACCTGTTCAACATCTTCATGTTCATGATTATGTTCTAATGTTTCTTCATAAGGCTCTGCTGCCTCAAGCATGTCTTCTATTTCCTTTGCAGATTCAATTACTTTTATTCCTGGATATGTATCTAATACTTTATCAGTAAAATTCTCTAATCCTAATCCATTTTGAATAAATACATCTGCATTTTCTATCTTCTTTAAATCAGTTGTTGTTAATGTATAGTCATGTATACACCCCACTGCTGTATCAGCCATATTTACAACCTCTATATTTTTTGCGCCCTTTGTTATATTCTCAGTCATTATATATACAGGGTAAAATGATGTTACAATTTTAAAATCTTTCCCTTCTATTTTTTCTTTCCTTGAAACATTCCTATATACTAAAAATATTACTAAGATTACTATTATTATCGCTAACCCAATTATTATATTCTTTTTATTTTTCAATTTTTAAACCCCCTATTTGTTCAATATCAACATTATAACATATTTTCTAATTAAACGAAATAGTTTTTGTAATTTTTTGGAATATTTTTGAAATTTATAAATAAAGTTGTTATAAACTTGTTTTTTGGAGGTTTTATTTTAAATTGAAAAAAATTACTAGATTTATTATTCCTATTGGAATATGTTCCTTCCTAATATGTTTAATTATTTTTTCCAATAGTAATATCTATGCTGTTAAAAAAGGGCTCAACTTATGGGTTAATTCTGTTATTCCATCACTATTCCCCTTTTTTATAGCAAGTGAACTTTTGAGTTACACCCAAGTTGTACCATTTTTAGGTAGATTTCTTACACGTTTTATGAAACCCATTTTTAATGTTCCTGGTGAGGGCGCTTTTCCTTTTATTATGGGAATAATAAGTGGCTATCCCGTTGGAGCAAAAATAGTTGTAAATTTAAAGGAAAACAATATTTGCACTCGTGAAGAGGCAGAAAGACTTTTAGCTTTTACTAATAATTCCGGTCCTTTATTCATTATAGGAACTGTTGGAATTTGTTTTTTTAACAATTCGATTATTGGAATACTACTATTTGTTACTCACATCCTTGCTTGTATATCAGTCGGATACATTTTTAGATTTTGGAAAAGAAAAACAAATACTGGCTTGTCTATAGATAAAAAATCCATAATAAAGACACAAAAGCAAACATTTACTTTATCAAATTTAGGAGAAATACTTAGCAAAAGTATTATTTCCTCTATTAATACCATTCTTTTAATTGGTGGATTTATAATACTATTTTGCGTTATAATTTCAGTTTTAGATAAAAGTCATATTCTAAATATTCTAGGTTTAATACTAAAACCACTTTTATCAATTCTAAATTTAGATTTATCCTTCCAAATTCCGATCATTACAGGAATTATTGAACTAACAACTGGTTGTAATCTTGTATCTGCAATTTGTATTAAAGATATTTCACAAAGTATAATTGTTATGGCATTTTTATTAGGATTTGGAGGAATATCAATATTTCTCCAAGTATTTGGAATAACATCTAGACATAATATCTCTATAAAGCCATATATATTAGGGAAAGTACTTCAAGGAATTCTTGCAGCAACCTATACCTTGATAGCAATTAACATGTTTCCTGTTTTAAATTTTAATTTTTAAAAATTTGACCAGTTTATACTATAGTTATAAATCCAACACATATTACATGAAATATACGTTATTTTTTCACTATATTTGCTTGATAAAATCTCCTTTTTATGATACTATCTTATAGTAAAAAGGAGGTATTGTTCTATGAATTTAATTAAAGATACTTGGAATAAAGAAGATAAAGATTTGTTTCAAACATATTTAAAATCCTTTGAAAATAAAGAAAAACAAGAATGGTCTAGAAACTTAATAAAGACTGAATTGCCAGTTTTAGCTATAAAATACCCAATAATGAAAGAGATTATAAAGGAAATATCAAAGGGTAATTATTTAGAATTTTTAGATTTAATGATATGGGAATACTATGAAAACACAGCCATAAATGGATTTTTAATTACAAAAATTAAGGATTTTAAAACTATGAAAAAATATTTAGACATTTATAGTAAAAAAGCTGACAATTGGGCAACTTGTGACCTATTATCATTTAACGTAAAACGGAAAAGAAGAGGAATTTTTTAATTTAGTTTTAGAATACATTAAAAGTCCGAAACCTTTTGTAAGGAGAATCGGAATGTACATATTATTTGATTTTGTAGGTAATGATAACTATATTGATAAAATTTTTGAGCTATTAGATAGCTTTCAGGCAGAAGAGCATTACTATGTTAATATGATGAATGCGTGGTTACTTTGCGAATGTTTTATTAAAAGAAGAGAGCTAACGTTAAAATATTTAAATCACAATAAGTTAAATAAATTTACAATAAATAAAGGGGTTCAAAAATGTAGAGAAAGTCGTAGGGTCAGTGCAGAAGATAAACAAATGTTACTAAAATTTAAACAATGATAATCTAGAAAACAAAAGTGGCATAACTAATACATTCAAACATTTTTAATGTATTAATTATGCCACATCTTTGTGTGCATTTTTAGGTAAGCCCCCTGTTAACTTAACATATTTCTTCTCTTAAACCACCAAATTGTTATGAAACAACATAATACTGATAGTAAAATTATTAAATAAAACGCAAATGGGTTCCCTGCCAACGGTAATTCTACATTCATTCCCCAATATCCAGATAAAATAGTTGGAATTGACATTATTATTGTAATAGTCGTAAGAATCTTCATTACAATATTAAGATTATTAGAAATTATTGATGCATATGCATCCATTGTCCCATTTAAAGTATTACTATATATCTTTGCCATTTCTATCGCCTGTCTATTTTCGATAATAACATCTTCTAGTAATTCCTCTTCTTTTTCATTAAGCCCAAGAACTTTTCCTCTCAATGTTCTTTCATGAATCATCTCGTTTGACCTTAATGATGTTGTAATATATACTAAGCTTTTTTGTAAATTAAGCATCTTTAAAAGTTCCTTATTTCTCATTGAATTATTTAATAACTTTTCTGTTGCATTTCTTTCTTTATTTATCTCCCCTAACACCTTCAAAAACTCTGTAGCATTTTTGTAAAAAATTTGTATAATCATTTTAGTTGTATCTCTAGTATTAACATTTTTGATTAAGTTACTCTCTATATCGTGCACTACTTTTACCTCTCTAAGCGACACTGTGATGAAATATTCATTTCTTACAACTATCATCCCTAATGGAATAGTCGAACGAATATTTTCATTATCATCCTTCTCTACTGTTGGTACATCTATAATAAATCCAATTGTCCCATCATCTTCTTCAACTTCAATTCTCGCTTTTTCCTCATCATCAAGTGCATCCTCTATCAAATCCTGACTAATTCTTAATTTTTCACAAATGTTTTCAACTTCATCCTTTGTCGGATTTACCATATTAATCCATACACCCTTTTCTATTTCACTCACTTTCTTTGTTGTTCCTGTAGCTATATCTGTATTATATATTTTTACCATATCTTTATCCCTCCCTTTAGATTGAGCATTTTTTACCTAAATTAATTATACATTATTTTTATATAATAGGCAAGTCATCCTTTCCTATTATATAAAAATGGGCTTCGCCCTAAACTAATGCACACAAAAATTTTAAAAATTTTTGGCACGCGAACAAAGACGTGACATACAGAGAAATTTAAAAGTTTAAAGTGTATTAGTCATGCCACTTTTGTTCCAAAATAAAATCACAATCATTTTTCAGTATACATTGCACACATTTAGGATTTTGTGCCTTGCAACAATTTCTTCCGTGTTCAATTAATAAATGATTTAGTTGTTTATAGTACATTTTAGGAATTACTTTCTTTAAATCCTCTTCGATTTTATTTGGATCCTTCTGTTTTGACAATCCAATTCGTATAGAAACCCTCTTTACATGAGTATCTACCGCTATACCCACCGGAGTGTCGAAAGCCTCGGATAAAATTACATTCGCACTTTTTCTTCCTACCCCTGGTAATTTTGTTAATTCTTCCATAGTCCTAGGAACCTGAGATTTATATTGCTCCTTTAATACCTCAGCCGTACCTTTTATATGTTTTGCTTTGACTTTATAAAAACCACATGGTTTAATAATACTTTCTAAATCTTGTAAAGGAATTTCTGATATTTTTTCTGGATTATTATATCTTTTAAAAAGTATTTTAGTAACTTCATTTACCCTCTTATCTGTGCATTGTGCCGATAACATAACTGATACCACCAATTCAAATGGTGTATTATAAATTAAACTACACTTTGCATCTGGATATGTTTCTTGAAGTTTTTCTATAATTCTTAATACAATTTTTTTATTCATTTTCTTCACTTCTTTACTTCTTTTATAATTCTAATTTTACTATACCATACAAAGCCTCTTTTTTCAAGTTTTACATACTAATAATCCACATATCATGCATAATATGTGGATTATTCTTCAATTTCTATCCCTTTTATAAATATTGTCTTAGCTCATTCATAAAATGCTGTTCTAGTACTACCACATCATTTGCTATATCCATAACTTCCTTTGATGCCTCATTATACTTATTCATATATTTACTTACAGACTTTATTCCCATGTTACATCCATCAATCATTAAATCAGCTATTTTTTCATCTTCACTGTTAAACATCATTTTTATATTTGTACTAGCCCAAGCACTTGCCTCTCCCCAAGCATTTGGATCCTTCTTGTGCTCATCACATTCTGATAACTTTCTATTAATTATTTCATATAATTTTTCATGTTGCTTCTCATAATCATCTAATAAATTAACAAAGTTTTCTCCACTTGCCTTATCCTTTACCTGGGCAATTCCATTAATCCCCATCTTAACCCCTGCATCACACTCTTTTAATAACTTTACATTATCAGTCATTATCTTACCTCCTTTATTTTATATAGCTATTATTAACTATTTTGGAAATAATTATACATCCCGATAACATAAAAGGTGGTCTAAGATATAAAGATAATAAATCTTTATATCTCAGACCACAAACATTCACTCCTTATATATATTATATATATAATAATTATATAGCATCATAGCGTTTCTTATATCATATATAGCTTCCCCTAAAACCTGCAATTGATTATAACTCTCTTCATAACTTTGTATTTTAGGAATATCATTTTGTAATATTCTAAATTCTGTCTTCATAACACACTCAAAATCTTTTGCCGTATATTGTTTAAACCTATATTTTTTTGCCTTATTTAAAATAATCTCATCATCACATACCATTTCAAGCGGTATATTAAATTGTTCTCTTATCAAGAAAATTAAGTCCCCAACATCTTCTTTTAATTTTTTTAGTTCTGCTGATAAATCTTCCAAGTATAATTTCGGTTTTTGTAATGTCCATTCCCCTTCGGTTTCTGCCTTAAATTGTTGAATTTCTCTTTTCATTTCTTTAAGGTTATCCTGGAAGGATTGTGTAAACAAATCATCCATTTCTACTCTACTAATTTCATCAAAAAAATCTGTCCATTTTTGGGAAATTATTCTCTTTCGAAGTAATGAGACATGCCTAAATAAGTGCCTAGTAACATGATACTCTCCGTAAACAATTTTTCTATTCATAAAAATTGCCCCTCTCTACAAAAAAACATATTGTTTATAATTACATTTTCTATTGTACCACTTTTTTTATGTAAAGTCAATATTTTTCTTAAAAGTTTTCTAATTTCCCTTAAGTCTTTCTGCCCTATCTGCTGCAATTAAATTATCAATCATTTCATCTAAATTCCCATTTAAGAAATCATCCATTTGATATATACTTAAACCGATTCTATGATCTGTTATTCTACCTTGAGGATAATTATATGTCCTAATCTTTTCACTTCTATCCCCTGTTCCAACTTGCATTTTTCTTTCATTCGCAAGTTTAGAATCCCTTTCTTGTTTTTCTTTTTCATATAATCTTGATTTTAGTAATCTCATAGCATATTCCCTATTTTGGACTTGTGATCTTTCAGTTTGACATTCTGCAATGATCCCCGTTGGAACATGTATTAACCTAACAGCTGAAGAAGTTTTATTAACATGTTGGCCCCCTGCACCTGAAGCTCTATAAACCTCCATTTTAATATCTGATGGATTTACATCTATTTCAACATCCTCTACTACTGGCAATACCGCTACTGTTGCTGCTGATGTATGTATTCTACCACTTGTTTCTGTATCCGGTACCCTTTGAACCCTGTGTGCACCACTTTCAAACTTTAATCTGCTATATGCTCCCTTACCTGTAATCATAAAAGATATTTCCTTATATCCCCCAAGGCCTGTTTCATTTTCATTTAGAACTTCTAATTTCCAGTGCTTTCTTTCGGCATACATATTATACATCCTAAATAGTGTTCCAGCAAATAAAGCTGCCTCATCTCCACCTGTTCCTGCTCTAATCTCACAAATAATATTTTTATTATCATCTGGGTCTTTTGGAATTAATAACATTTTTAGTTCTTCTTCTATAATAGGCATTTGTTCTCTTGCCTCTATCATATCAATTTCAGCAAGTTCTTTTAACTCTTTGTCTTGCATCATTTCTTTAGCATCTTCAAATCTCTGTTTTTCTCTTTTATAATCTCTATATTTCATAACAATTGGTTCAATCTCTGCATGTTCTTTCATATATTCCCTCCACTCAGATTGTCTTTCAATTGTTTTTGGATCACTTATTAATTCTGTTAATTCTTCATATCTCTTTTCTACCGACTCTAACTTTTCAAACATACCTTTACTCCTTTTCTCATATTTCCAACCTATTATATAACAAAAAGTAAAATATTTCAAGCCCTTTTAAATAATAACAAACTAAATTAACTACTGGTTAACGGTTTTATACCTAAAACGGGTAGAAATATTGGTATATATATACTTTCTACCTTATTTAAGAGTAATTTTTTTTATATTTACATTGTATAAATCCTATTCAAAAATTGAAACTGGATTTATTTTATGTTTAGACATTTCTATTCTTTTTTTGATTACCTCATCCACACCAATATTTCCCGATGTACCATCAATTATAAATCTATCTATTTGATCATATCCCATTCCAAGTTCATCTTCATCAGTTTGACCTTCCCATAAACCTGCAGAAGGTTTCTTATTTATAATAGACTCAGGAACTCCGAGGCATCGTGCTAATGTATAAACTTCTCCTTTGGTAAGATTTCCTATGGGATTTAAATCACATGCTCCATCTCCCCACTTTGTAAAATAACCTATTAATCTCTCGTCTAGATTCCCTGTTCCTATTACAAAGAAACTATTAATCTGTGCATATTCATACAAATAGGTCATCCTAACCCTAGGTCTCAAATTTGCCTTTGCAAGTTCAGTTGATGTAGATTTTTCCTCTACTCCAATCTCCAACGAATCAACGGCTGTTTTTATATCAAAAATACTATAAGAAAAATCAAATTTATTAATTAATTCCATTGCATGATTTTTGCTTTTACAATTTTTCATATCCTCACCATAGGGCATTAATATTAAATGAGTTTTTACTCCTGCAACCTGACAAAGTCTTGCAACAACACTACAATCTATTCCTCCACTCATACCAAGGACTACACCTTTCATATTTGCTAGATTGACCTTATTTTTAATCCACCTTGCAATCTTTTGGACATATTCCTCAGCATTTTTCTCTGTTATAATAAAACTTTTCATATCCATTCTCCTTTTTGTGCATAATTTCTTTTACCGTTCATAGGAAAGAGTACACTTTCCTATGAACAATATGTTACAAGTTAAATCATTTCAGTTGATTTTACAAATCTTATTCCATACATTTCCTGAAGTTCTTTAAATTTTTGAGTTGTCAATTTCTCAAATCCAGCAATGGATGTCATACAATCTTCAAGAATAACTATTCTTTCAGTATACTCCCTTGATTGAAGTTTTTTACACAGTTGAGTAACGGACTCTAAAACGCAATGACTAGCCGCTTCTCCAGCAATATAAATATTATCATATTCACCTTTTATCACCCTATCTAAGAAAACTTTATTCACAAGGTTTTTGTGATACTGATTTTGACTAGAATCTGCTCCAAACTCTGGTTCGATAAAGCCGTACATTTCAGAATATTTTAACAATTTTCCCTTTTCAATAAATCTAGGGTCGTTTCCTGTAACCGCATAATGGAAAATAACCATTTGACTAAAACTCTGTTCAAGATTCGCGCCCTCTGTTCCCCACAGGCAATGATATGGCCAAATACATAATTGTTTCTTGCTGTTTTTTTCTAAATGTTCAAGGTATTGCTTGGTGATTCCTTCCATCATTTTAAGATTTTTAGGTAATTTCCATTTACCAGAGTTAAAATCATCCAGTGTGATTATTGTATAAGGATTTGGATTCTTACCATTTGTATCTTCCCACCAACAAGGGTGAAAAATCTGCTCCGGAACATGCGTATCCATCGTACAAATTATCTCCGAAATATCTTGCATATTGTTATAAATCCATTTTGTTAGTCTAGCAATATCAGCTTTTGCACCTGGTACTGCAAGAGAACCACCCTCTACAAAATCATTTTGAAAATCAATACATAAAAGCAAATTTCTTCCCGTATAAATATGGTCTTCTTGGAATGCTAATTTTAGAACCTTACCAACATCATTATTATCAATTTTTACTATTTGTTCATAACTTGTTTTCATAAAAAATCCTCCTTAAACAACTAAATTCCATAAACTCTTATAGATTCATCTTTTACTCTCTGTCTTATGCTTTCAAAATCTTGTATTCTAGTAAACCTTCCATCTCTAAAAACCTCTTGTAATTCATTATTTATGATAAAAGGTTCTGTATCAGGATTTAAGTAATCAATGCATTTATATGTCCCTTCTTCAAAAACAACTGCAACCATTCCTTTTTTAGATCTTTTAAAATTTTCTAAATCAGTCTTTGGATCTTTATAGATTTTTTTAAATTGTCCATCAATAATTTCTGCCGTACCTTTTAATGCAAAACCTAGAGTATCACGTGTCATATATTGGTATGTGTATGACCCTACTCCAAGTCCAGCAGAGGTACTTACGAAATTCTTTTCAATTAAGTTGTTTACAATCTGTTTTGCTCTTTCAACTGTTATAGAATCTCCATAGATTACCCCAATATGTGGATCCAATTCTTTAAATCCTTTTTCATTTACTATTCCACCAAAAATCTCATATAGCCTCTCAACTAATCCTTTTTTTATGGTGTCATTTTCTGAACTTTCATCTCCACAAATTATCTTAACCGGATCTCCGCTATCAGGTCTGATGTTTACTCTTCCTTTTCTAGATAAAATCACATCCTTGATATCTGGTAAAACCCTATCAACAATGTTCCAAAAATCATAGCTATCCGCAACTATTGTTACAGTTCCGCTTGGATAAACTTTTGTAATTAATTCTAGAAAAGCTTTTTTCTCATCAGTTCCATAAGAACACATAACGCTATGCTCTGTAGAAGGTGCGTAGGTAATAACATCTGGGGATGCATTATAAAATGCTTTTAAGTAATTCCTAGTAGGTATTGTAGCTGAAGCACCAAAACTCAAAAGATGTCCTGCCCCTGCTCTATACGCTGCCTCTGGACTACCCATCCCCCTCATTGAAAAATCTCCTGCTTGACATTCTACAGCATTGATATTTGCACCTGTTCTCTTTGCGCCATCCATTAAAACTCTCTTGTAATAATTCGCTAAAGTTGCATCTGTCATAGTTTGCCAAATATACGAAGACATTTGTGTCTCTAAATATCCAGGAAGCCAAAAGAAATCTTTATGAGTATTTTCTATAGTAAACATTGGAACCCCTATTGGTATAAAAGTTCCCTCCTTTACTGCTTTAATCTTGATTGGCAAATAACCTAATTTATGCAATTTTTCAAAATGTGAATAATCATATTCATTTACCATTTCTGGATTTGTCTTAGAAAAAACTCCTTCCAGATTTTCTCTTATTTCTGCCATAACTTCACTCAAAGGTCTACTAAAGAAACCTTCCTCAAATGATTTTACCATTTCACAAAGCATTCCTTGTAATCCAAAAAATATTACGTGATTTACCCCATCTACTCTTGATTTTCTTGGAATCCAAGTTTCATAAGTCCATTCTAACCCCTCAGGATATTGGTCCTTATGACAAAATTTATAACCATCTGTTAATAAAATAGGATTTTTAATTGCTTTCATATTTCTTTCTAATGGATTAAACATAATCATCAACCTCAACTTTCATGAATTCAATTTTTTCCGGTATCATATCAAGTTCCAACATTGATGTACTCCTCATTTAATATTAAATTGTCAAAGTCCTTAAATTTTGTCTCATTATTCGGAAATTTTTCGATTATTAATTGTTTACTATTTAATTTAATCATATCAATTCCTCCTTATTTTTCTTTTGTTTTTACTTCGTTGTTATTATCATTCTGTTAATAACATATTTGCTAAAAATTAACAAGTTCTTGACTTGATGTTTTGTATTATAGCATGCTACTATTATTTTGTCAATACTTTTTTGAAATTTTTTTATTTATTTCT
>JAUNSP010000021.1 GCA_030539155.1 Clostridia bacterium | reverse complement strand
TGCTTTTTTCATTTTCACATATAAAATTGGCACTTTCACATAATTTACATAAAATTCACTTATAATATATACCTGACATTATTTTAAGGCGTAGACCTTTCCCATTATATGAAATAACTGTTACACTTTATTATGCCTCATCTATTGACTATATCGATTTTTAGTGGTATTATATATAGTAAGATTTATAAAAAGGAGTGTAATTATATGTTATGTTCGGTATGTAAAAAAAACACCGCTATTATCCTTATAAATGGTAAGGATGATAAACGGAAATGTTCAAAAAGAAGCCTATTGCATGGAATGTGCAAAGAAAAAAGGTATTAACCCTATTAATGATTTAATGAAACAAGCAAATATGTCTGATTCAGATTTAGAAAATATAACTGGTCAAATTTCCCAGATGTTCCAAGGATTTACTGATGATTTAAATTTGAATAATCCAGAAATAAATATAGATGAAGAAAATAATACAGGAGGTATGGGAGCTCCCATTGGTTCAATTTTTGCAAACTTTTTTAATCCACCGCCAGCAAATGACACCGAGAACACTGAAAAAAACGGTAAGACAGTAAAGGTAGATAAAAAACCAAAACCAAAAAAGAAAAAGGCTCTAGATACCTTCGGAACCAACCTTACGTTTAAAGCTAGAAATAATGAATTAGATTCCGTAATTGGAAGGGATAGAGAACTTCAAAGAATGATTCAAATATTAAATAGAAGATCAAAAAATAACCCTTGTCTAATTGGTGAACCTGGAGTTGGAAAAACCGCTATTGCTCAGGCATTGGCAATAAAAATCGCCAATGGAAAAGTCCCTGCAAAACTATTAAATAAAGAAGTTTATCTTTTAGATATGACATCAATAATTGCAGGAACACAATTTAGAGGGCAATTCGAAGCAAGAATGAAAGCCATTATTGATGAATGTAAATCTCTTAAAAATATAATTTTAGTAATTGATGAAATTCATAATATTATTGGTTCAGGAGACTCAGAAAACTCTATGAATGCAGCAAATATACTAAAACCTTCTCTATCTAATGGAGAAATTCAATTAATTGGTACAACTACTTTAAGAGAATATAGAAAATATATTGAAAAAGATTCAGCTCTAGAAAGAAGATTTCAACCAATAATTGTTGAAGAACCATCCATACAAGATTCTATAGATATATTGATTGGTATAAAAAAATATTATGAAGATTTTCATAAAGTTAAGATTTCAAATGCTGTTATCACTGAGGCCGTAGTATTATCAGAAAAATATATTCATGACAGATTCTTACCAGATAAGGCCATTGACCTTTTAGATGAAGCATGCTCTAGAATAAATTTAAATAATAAAGAGTTATATGAACTTGAAATATTAAAAAATGAATTATTGAAAGTTCAAGAAGAAAAGGAACAAGCAGCTCAAGCAGATTCAACAGAAGATTATAAGAAAGCTGCTGAATTAAAAGCAAGCGAATGTAGTATAAACGAAAAAATTGAAAAATTGAGCAAAACTGTAAAATCGAAGCAAGTTACAGTTCAAGATATAGCAGAAGTTATAGAACATTGGACCAAAATTCCTGTTAAAAAAATTACTGAAGAAGAAACAACAAAATTATTAAACTTAGAAAATAATCTTCATAAAAATATAATTGGTCAAAGTAATGCTGTTTGTAGTGTTTCTCGTGCTATTCGTAGAAATAGAGCAGGTTTAAAATCTACTAAGAAACCACCATCTTTTATATTTGTAGGTCCTACTGGTGTTGGTAAAACTGCCCTTGCAAAATCATTAGCATATGAAATGTTCGGAAACGAGGACTCTATCATCAGAATCGATATGTCAGAATATATGGAAGGTCATTCAGTTTCTAAACTAATCGGTTCCCCTCCTGGATATATTGGATATGATGATGCAGGTCAACTCACAGAAAAAGTAAAAAGAAAACCTTATTCAATTATTCTTTTAGATGAAATTGAAAAGGCACACCCTGATGTATTCAATATCTTACTTCAAGTTTTAGACGATGGAAGATTAACCGATTCACAAGGAAATACAATTAGCTTTGAAAATACTATTATAATAATGACATCAAACGCTGGTTCAAATCTAAACAGTAACTCAATTGGTTTTGAAAATTCTAACGCGAAGAAGGGTAAAATAATTGATAGCCTAAGGGATACCTTTAGACCAGAATTCTTAAATAGAGTTGATGAGATAGTTGTTTTCGATCCACTAACTGAATCTCAACTACTTGAAATAATCGATTTAATGCTAGATGACACAATTACAGCACTAAAGTATAAAGATATAAAAATGGATGTTGAAATTCCTGCTAAGAAATTTATTTTAGAAAAAGGAACTGATTTAAAGTATGGCGCAAGACCTCTTCGTCACGCAATTCAAAGATATATTGAAGATGAACTTTCGGAAATGATTTTAAAACAAGAATTGAAATCTAACCAAACAGTTACTATAAAATCAGGTGAAGAAAATTCCCTAATATTCGATGTAAAATAGATAATTTTTTAGATATTTGTTGACTATACATAAAAAAAGTGTTATTATATTTAAGTAAAATATAGTAACACTTTTTTATATAATAGGAAAGAAGTACTTTCCTATTATATAAAAAGGACTTCTCACTAAGTAATTATACTAAAAGATTATTTTTTTGATGAACAAACAAACATATGGACAAATATTTAATAATAATTAATAAATTATTAAAATTGTCTGCTCTATTAATGACTATAATATTAGTCATTAATTCTGTAAAAGGAGGAATTTTTATGTTAAAATACGTACCAAATATTCTAACTATTTGTAGATTTATTTTAATTCCATTTATTGTATACTCAATAATCACAGGAAACTTTATATTAGCATTTATACTTTATTCTCTTTCCGGAATTACTGATATCCTAGATGGAATGATTGCCAGAAAGTACAACTTAATTTCAAACTTCGGCAAATTAATTGACCCATTGGCAGATAAAGCTACTCAAATATCTGTAATATTAGTTTTAACAACTAGGCAAATTATACCAAATTACTGGATTCTTGGCATTTTAATGGCAAAAGAATTAATTATGATAATTGGTGCTTCCTTCTTATATGGAAAAGAACTTGTGGTCTCTAGTAAGTGGTATGGTAAACTTTCAACAGTATTAATTTATCTTGCAATTGTTAGTTCCTTTGCAATATCAATCTTTAATTTATCATTTAAATTTGATATTTACTTATATTATCTTGCATTAATAAGTTTAGTTTTCTCATTCATTATGTATTTTAAAGCTTTTGTAGCAGACAATTACTTAAAAAATATCATAAAAAAATAAAATATCTAGAGTAGAGTCCTTTTATGTTATTAAAATTGGAAATTCTTTATAACATAACAAAACGGACGAATTTAAAGTATAATATCTTTAAATTCGTCCGTTTGCTATTATATAAAAAATCTCTTTTCTAAATTCTTACAAATAATGGTTCAATATTTTTTAATTCTAAATTTGGTTTTACCTGTATATACTCCCAATTTGCTTTATCTAAATTTAAATACCCCCTTATTTTATT
The DNA here is from genome assembly GCA_030539155.1 of Clostridia bacterium. GTDB lineage: Bacteria > Bacillota > Clostridia > TANB77 > CAG-508 > JAUNSP01. The sequence goes on along the minus strand of JAUNSP010000021.1, from coordinate 17,769 downwards.
TGATATTTCAGGCATAAATGGATTTATATAATTTGCTAAATTTGCAATTATATTTGAACATGTATATATAGTCTCGTTAAACCCCTCTACATTTTCCTTACTTTGAACCCAAGGTTTTTGTTCATCATAATATTTATTCGCCTCATCTAATAAATTCATTATTTCTATGCAAACTTCTTTAAATTCCAATTTTTCTATTGATAGTTCAATAACATTATAGAAATTTCATTAATCTCTCTTTTATATTCTCGTCCATTTTTCCTTCTGGAATATTTGTAATCCCCTTATATTTTAGAGTTCTGTTGATGAAATTTCCAAGTTTATTTGTAATTTCGTTATGAATTGCCGTATAATCTTCGATAGTAAAATTTGTATCTTTTTTTTCTGGTCCATTTTTCATTAAATAGAATCTTAATGTATTTACATCCAAGTTTTCAACCGCTTCTAACACTGTCATTCCAATACCCTTACTTTTTGAAAATTTTTGTTCATTGAAATTCAAGAATTCAGATGAAACCATTGTATCAGGTAGTTTATAATTACTATCCAATGCTAATAATAATCCTGGAAGAATTAAACTATGGAACATTATATTATCTTTTCCATGTGCCATATACATTTTTGCATTATCGCTTTCCTTCCACCAATCATCAACATTTAATCCATTTTCCTCACAGTATCTCTTTGCCGTTGTATAATATCCTAAAACCGCTTCAATCCACACATACATTCTTTTGTCATCATAACCTTCAACTGGTATTTCCACTCCCCATGATAAGTCTCTAGTAACCGCTCTATCTAATAACCCTAATTTCAAATATTTTTCAGTTTCATTTTGAGCATTTTTTCTCCAATTATTTTTATTTTTTTTCACAAACTCTTCTATCTTGGGTTGTAACTTTGATAGTGCTATGTATAAATTCTTATCATCTTTCATTATTGTTTTCTCCCCACAATAACTACATTTAGAGTTTTCCAATTCTTGACCTGTTGGAGTATGTCCACAATCACATTGCTCACCATTAGTTTCTTCATTGCACTCTGAACAAACAATCTTAATATCCCTGTCTGCTAAAAACTTATTACATTTACCACAATATACATTCGGTTCAATCTTTTCGTAAATATACCCATTATCATACATTTTTCTAAATATCTTTTTAACTTCCTCTTTATGGTAATCCGTATCAGTTTTAGAATATAAGTCATATGAAAATTGCATCTTTTCAAAAGATTTGCAAAATTCCTCATGATACTTTGAAGATATTTCTCTCGGTGAAACGCCCTCTTTTTTTGCCCTCTGTGTTATTGGAGTACCATGACAGTCAGTACCTGAAACATAGATTACATTATCCCCAATTTGCCTATGATACCTAGCTAAAACATCTCCTGAAATTAGGGCTGCAATATGACCTAAATGAAGAGAACTATTTGCATATGGCCATGCTCCCCCTATTAATATATTTTTATTCATTATTTTTCCTCCTTATATTTTCCAAACATTTCTTAGTCATTATATCACATTTTTACTTATTTTTCCACACTTCTATAAAAAAATTATTCAAAATCCTCTAGTATTGTATTTAATTCTTGCATACCCACCACATTTATCCCCTTTTTCACTTTTTGATAATCTATCTCTGGTAAATATTCTACTGCTACCTGTGTTTTCTCAATTAACACTTCATTACCATTTTCATCTAATTTAAAAATACAGACATATCCATTATCATCTCTTATAACGAAATGCTCCCCGCATAGACCCAATTCTTTCTTATACAATTTTATTTCATTACTACTAAAATTTAGAAGTTCCCAGTCATCATAAAAGTTTCTAAATTCTGTTTCATTTAAATTTACAATATCCTTTGGGACATCTATCTTTTCAACTTTAGTATGTTCACATCCCCCATATTCTATTTCCTTAATAATTGATGCATTAGGGGAAATAGTTTCTTCTGGTATGCTAGAAACCTCTAGATTCATGTCTTTTTCATCATCTTTCTGAGCTAAAATCGCAACCTTTTCTTTACTCTCTCTATTTGTAAATTTATATAATATAATACCAGAGCAACTTCCTAATAATATTAAAATAATAATAAAAACAATACTTCCCTTTTTCATTTAATCACTTCCTTAACTTTACCTATTATTTGTAATTATCCTAATAATATACATAGAAAGAAGATACAGTCATAAAATAACTGTATCCTTTTTTAATAACACAACACATAAAGTGTTTATATTTTCTTTTTTTAATTTAGAAAAGAATTAGTGCATTACTAGGCAACTAAAACTAAAAAACCGGAGGCGTACGATGGTACGCCAAAGGATTTTTTATGTTTTAGGTAACGACGTAAGGCGCTGATTATCTTTCAAATTAGTTTATATAGTTAGTACGCCACCTATAGTCCTATTCATAACATTCCCCTGTCTCCCATCTATTATTGATGCTCCACCAGAGATTACCACTTTATCACCTTTTTCTAATAATCCCATTTCCTTTAATTTTTCAATTCCCTTTGGAATTGCTTCCTCAGGTTCTAGTTTTTCCTTTAACAATATACACTTGGTATTCCAACAAATAGACATTTGCCTATACGTTTCCTCTGAAGAAGTAATCACGTATATTGGACATTCTGGTAAAAAGCTTGAAATCATTTGTGGAGTGTCACCCTTTTGTGTATATGCTATAATTGCCTTTACTTTCATTTGCATAGCTGTTGAACATATTGAGTGATTTAAATTAAATTCAAAATTAACCTTTGATAAGTCATAATCTCTTTTTTTAAATCTCCCCCAATAATCTATATACTCTTCAATAGTATTTGCTATTCTAGCCATTGTCTTTACGCACTCAACTGGATATTTCCCTATGGCACTTTCTCCCGATAACATTATCGCGCCAGTTACGTCCATAATTGCATTTGCAACATCGCTTACCTCTGCTCTTGTTGGTCTTGGATTTGTAATCATACTCTCCAACATTTGTGTAGCTGTTATAACAAATTTTCCCCTTCTATTACATTCTTTAATTAAATCCTTCTGAATTATTGGCACTTCTTCTAACGGTATTTCAACGCCCAAGTCTCCCCTAGCTATCATTATACCATCAGAATGTTTTAATATTTTTTCAAAATTATTAATTCCTTCTCGATTCTCTATTTTTGATATAATTTTTATATCTTTTCCACCATTTTCATCTAGTACTTTCCTTATTTGTCTAATATCTTGCTCATCTCTTATAAATGATGCTGATATAAAATCGACCTTTATTCGACAGGCATCCATTAAATCTTTTATATCTTTTTCCTTTAAAGCTGGTAAATTTATATGTTTATTTGGAATATTTACACTCCTTCTGTGAGAAATTTCTCCTCCGTTTAGTATTTTACAATATATCTCTCCATTTAATATTTTTTCAACCTTAAGTTCTATTCTTCCGTCATCTAATAAAATTAAAGTCCCCTCTTCTACATCTTTATATAAATCACTATAAGTTATACTTACTCTGTCCTCTGTCCCCAAAATATCTTTATGTGTTAAAATTACTTGATTTCCCGTTTCTAAATAAATGGGAGATTTAGCTAACTTTCCTGTCCTTATCTCTGGTCCTTGCGTATCTAATAAAATAGCAACTGGCTCATTTAATTCTTCTCTTGCCTGCTTTACAGCATTAATATATGGTTTCTGATCATCATAATTTCCATGGGAAAAATTAATTCTTGCCACATTCATACCATTCAATATCATTTCTTTTATTATTCCAACATCTTTTGTCGCTGGACCTATTGTACATACTATTTTAGTTTTCTTCATAAATATTCCTTCCTTTAAAACAAGCTCTGTTTATGCTCCCCCATCATCTTATAGAAGATTCTATAACATAATAAAACTTATAATCTACTCCTCTAATAATTTATCTACAAGTTCAGATTTTTTATCTTTCTCCATCCATTTTACCAAATTTAAATTAGCCGAATCAAGTATCATTTCTGTCTTTGGCATAACTCTAAAAGTGTACACAAAATCTCCCCCCGTTGTAAACTTTATCCTTCCAACATATTCATATTCTTGTTTATTTTCTTTTATTCTTTCCATCTTTACAATTTCAAAATCTTGTATAACTCCATTATCAAGCATTCTTCCACAATATACCTGAACCTCTACACTGTCTGGTGATATATTTGGAAGTATAACCTTGCAACATACCTCAACACTATTTCCTGCATCTAATGTTATATTATCTTTATTTCCAACCTGTGTTATTTTTATATCACTCCAGTTTCTATACAATTCTTGCTTCCAATTATTATATTCTGACACTTTTTCTAAATCTGAATAATGATTATTATACAAATTTATTAGAGGCATATATAATTTTTGAGTATAGTCTACAAGCATTCTAGCTGTGCTATAATTTCCACCAGTTGTAATTATAGATTCTTTCATTAAGGTTACCCAATCATCTGAAAAACCTTTCTTATTTTTTCTATAATACGTTGGTATTATTTTATTTTCTAGCGTCATATAAATATCTTCACTATCATCTTTATCTTGAATATTATAATTATCATATTCTTTTTCCGTTCCAATTTTCCAACCGTTTTTCCCGTTATATCCTTCTGCCCACCATCCATCTAAAATACTAAAATTCAAAACTCCGTTTACTGACGCCTTTTGTCCACTTGTTCCAGATGCTTCCATAGGTCTTCTTGGTGTATTTAACCAAATATCGACCCCTGCAATTAAATATCTAGACATAGCTATATTATAATTCTCTAATAAAAATATCTTCCCCTTAAATTGTGGTTTCATTGATATTTCATGAATTTGTTTTATCAATTCCTGTCCCTCAACATCGGCAGGGTGGGCTTTTCCTGCAATAATTATTTGAACTGGTCTATCATGTTTATTTAAGATTTCAGTTATTCTTTCTAAATCCTTAAAAATCAAAGTTGCTCTTTTATATGTTGCAAATCTTCTAGCGAATCCTATAGTAAGTATATTAGGATCTAACTGATCCACTATACTACCTATCTGTTCATACCCATAACCAGCCCTCTTTAGCCTTGTGCTAGTATTTTCTTTTACAATCTGTAGTAACTTAATCTTTCTTTCCTGATGTGCCTTCCATATTTCATCATTAGGGATGTCCCTTACCTTTTCCCAAACCTCATTTTTATGAATATTATCTTGCCAATATGCAATTAAATATTTATTATACAATTCCTTCATTTTTGGTCCAAGCCATGAACATGTATGTATTCCATTTGTAACATAATCAATTGGAGATTCCCTTTGCGCTATATTGGGCCATACCTCAGCAAATAATTCCCTTGAAACCTCCCCATGAAGTTTACTAACTCCATTCTTTTTTCCAGCAATTCTAAGAGCCAATATTCCCATATTAAACCCGAGATTGCGCAGTTTTTGCAACAGATGATTTTCCTAGTGCAAAGAACTGTTCTTTTGTAATTCCTAACCTATCCCAATAATCCTTAAAATATTTTTCAAATAGCGGAATAGGAAATATATCATTTCCAGCTGGTACTGGTGTATGCGTAGTAAAAATAGTTTTAGATGAAACTATATCCTTTGCCATCTCAAATGATATTTGTTTGTCTTTCATCATACATTTTATAAGTTCTAATGTTAGGAAAGCAGAATGTCCCTCATTCATGTGGTATATAGTTGGATTAATTCCCAATCTCCTAAATAAACACACTCCTGCCATACCTAATAATATTTCCTGTCCTATTCTAGTTTCTTGATTACCACCATATAATGTCATAGTTAGTTTTTTATACTCATCTGTATTTTCTTCTATATCTGAATCTAATAAAAACAATCTAACTCTTCCAACATTGACCTGCCATATTTTTACATACACTCTTCCTTTTGGAAATTTAACAAATATTTTCAAGTCACTCCCGTCTTTATCTTTTACAGTGCTAATTGGTTCATTAGAAACATCAATATTTATATATCCTGTTTCTTGTTTTCCGTAACCATTTATTTTTTGGTGGAAATATCCATTTTTATATAATAACCCTACAGCAATTAAAGGTATTCCCAAGTCACTTGCAGACTTTAGGTGATCACCAGATAATACACCCAATCCTCCTGAATAAATGGGTAAAATTTCATCTATTCCATACTCCGCTGAAAAATATGCAATTAAATCATTTTTATTATTAGGATAATTCTTATTAAACCATGTATTCTTGCTATTCATATATCCATCGAAATTTTGTAATACCTTTTCATACTCTTCAATAAATTTATCATCCTGTGCTACTTGCTCCAATTTTTTTTGTTCAATTTGGCTCAAAAACTTTTCTGGATTTTTACCAACTCTCTCCCATAAATCCACATCCATTTTCTTTATTAACTTTAAGTACTCTGTATTCCAAGACCACCAAAAATTATTTGCAATCTCTCTTAATCTTGATATTTTTTTTGGTAATTGCGGGTTTACTGTTACCTTATTAAATATATACATTTTTTCCTCCTTTGTAATTATCCTTTGAAAATTACCTTTGTTTTCTTTTATAAATTAGAACTTTAACTTTATACATCTAATTTATATAATCCTTTAGTTTTTTACTTCTGCTTGGATGTTTTAGTTTTCTTAAGGCCTTCGCTTCGATTTGCCTTATTCTTTCACGGGTAACCATAAATTCTTTTCCAACTTCTTCTAAAGTACGTGCTTTTCCATCTTCTAACCCAAATCTTAATTTTAAAACTTTTGCCTCTCTAGGGGTCAATGTTCCCATTATCTCTTCAAGTTGCTCCTTTAAAAGAGTATACGCTGCTGCATCTTGCGGTGCTGGACTATCATCATCCTGAATAAAATCACCTAAATGACTATCATCTTCCTCACCTATTGGCGTTTCTAGTGACACTGGATCCTGTGCAACCTTTTGGATTTCCATTACTTTTTCAACTGGTAACTCCATCTCCTTCGCAATTTCTTCTGGCGTTGGTTCACGACCTAATTGTTGCAAAAGATGTCTCGATGTCCTAATTAATTTATTTATTGTTTCAACCATATGAACAGGAATTCTTATTGTTCTCGCCTGATCCGCAATTGATCTTGTTATAGCTTGTCTTATCCACCATGTGGCGTACGTACTAAACTTATACCCCTTTGTATGATCAAATTTTTCAACTGCTTTTATTAATCCCATATTTCCCTCTTGAATCAGGTCAAGTAATAACAAACCTCTTCCCACATATTTTTTTGCAATACTTACAACTAATCTCAGATTTGCCTCAGCAAGTTGTTGCTTTGCATCCTCATCATCAGCTAATATTCTATCGGCTAATTCAGCCTCTTCCTCTATTGTAAGCAATGGAATTCTTCCTATTTCCCTTAGATACATCCTTACAGGGTCGTCCACACTTATTCCCTCTAAATTATCTACATCTATCTCTTCTATTTTAATATCTTCTACTTCTTCTAATTCATCTATATCTGGCTCTATTTCAAGTTCAATTGTTGGTACTTTTGGATCCAGTATTATTACATCTTTTTCAACTTTCTTTGTTTTATTATCTTTTATATCCTCTTTTTCCTTACTTTCTGTCTCTATTTTTTTTATGTCATCAATATTCTCATTTACTTCCTCTTTTTTCATATATATGCCCCTTTCTATTTTATTTTAGCCAACTTTAAAATTATTTCATTTAATTCATTCTCAAGTTCTGCTATCTCATCTTTTGATAAATCATCAGGCTTTTGTAATTGTTTAACTATTTGATTTCTCAAATTGATATACTTTTCTTTTTCATAAGAAATTAAAATTTCATCTATACATTTATTCACATCTACAATTTCAAAATCTTCTGCCATAATCTCTGTAATATAATCTACCTGGTTTTCTTCTAACCTATTTAGAATATTATTAATATTTCCATTCGGATTGTTTAATTCTCCATATATAATTTGTATTATTTCTTTATTTTTATTAATTTTTATTTCATCTACTGTAATGTGTTTTATTTTTTTAAATGATTGTTCTGAAAAATTCAAAAGTAAATATATTATCATTTTTTCTCTTCGTTTTGTTGCTTCGTTAACTTCTATTTTATCCTCATTTTCTTTCTTTACTATTATTCTTCTTTCTAAAGTTTTTATACCTGTTGTTTTAGAATCTGCAAGTTTTAATACCTCGGCTTCAATAGCCTCCTTTGATATTTTATATACATCCGCTATTTTTTCCATATAGACTTCTTGTTCAATATTATTATTTATCTTACTTAAAACTTTTGCTATTTCTTTTAAAAATTTTATTTTATCATTCGCTGATTCTAGATTTAATTCTTTTTTTAGAATTTTTACTTTAAATTCTACCAATGAAATTGATTTTTCTATGAATTTTTTAAAATACTCTGTTCCATATTTTAGCACAAATTCATCTGGATCTTTCGCTCCTTCTAGTTGTAGAATCCTCATATCACATCCTAATTTTTGTAATATTTCTAACCCCCTCATAGTTGCATTCTGTCCAGCACTATCTGAATCATATCCAATTATTACTTTATTACTGAACCTCCTCAATAACCTACCTTGTGCTTCTGTAAGTGCTGTTCCAAGTGATGCTACAACATTCGTTATTCCCCTTTGATATAACGATATTACATCCATATAACCTTCAACTATTATTATTTCTTCTGGGCTATTTTTCTTTGCATTGTAAATTCCAAACAAATTTCTACTCTTACTATAAACTTTGGTTTCTGGTGAATTAATATACTTAGGCTTTGTATCATCTAATACCCTACCTCCAAAAGCTATTATTCTTCCTTGTAAATCCTTTATAGGAAACATCAACCTCTTTCTGAAGGTATCCATATATTTTCCGCTTTGCGATTTCTTAACTAGCGCAGATTGCATAATTTCCTCTTGCGAAAAACCCTTCTTTTGCAAAATCTTATGTACTTCATTATAATCACCCGAATACCCTATTTGAAATTCTTTTAATGTTTTATTATCTAACTTTCTCTTTTTTACATATTCTTGCGCGACTCTTGATGTTTTTTGGTACAAATTCTGATGATAAAAATCTGCTACTATCTTATTAATTTCATATATTTTTTCTTTTAATTGAATTTCATCATTATTTAATTCTATATTTGACACTGGTAATTGTATTTTGGCTCTATCTGCCAGAACCCTTAATGCCTCGTAAAAATTAATATTTTCTATTTTACTGACAAAATGAATTACATCTCCCCCAGTTCCACATCCAAAACAATGAAATATTTGCTTATCTGGTGAAACTGAAAAAGATGGTGACTTTTCTGAGTGAAATGGACATAGTCCAAAATAATTTTTTCCACTTCTCTTTAATACCACATATTGTGAGATAATATCTACTATATCATTACTATTCTTTACCTCATTTACTATTTCATCATTATACATTAAATTAACCTTTCTATTCTTATTATATACCTTCTATATTATTCGACAAAAGTTACATAAATCCTTGTTGATTATATACTTTTTATGTTATAGAAAAGGACGGCTTTCCTATTATATAAAAAAGCGGGCAATCTATAATAGATTAAATAACTATTATATTTGTCCGCTTTATTATTTATATTTTATACATTATTTTTTTCATCGTTAGTTCCATTAAATGGTATAAATTTACTTACAATATTCTCACTAACTTTTATTGAATTATCATTTACAACTCTGTTTTCCTCAAAAGCTAATGATATCTTACTCTCTACTAAATTTTCTACCTCTTCTTGTGAAGCATGCTCTGCTAATACTAATTCGCTAACTAATATTTGTTTTGCATTGTTAAGCATCTTTTTTTCACCCGTTGATAAAGTTCCCTTTTCCTTTTGTTTAAAACTTAAATTTCTAACTACGTCCGCAACTTCATATATATCTCCACTTTTTATTTTATCCATATTATCTCTATATCTTTTATTCCAATTACTAGACATTTCTGTCTCATTCTCCTCTAATATATCAAATACCTTATGTGTCGCTGTCTTGTCAATAATGCTCCTCACACCAACCTCTGTTGCTTTAGCTGTTGGAACCATTACTTTTACTTCACCAGGCATCCTTATTATATAATATGATTGCTTCTCCCCTAATAAACTTTTTTCCTCTATTGAATCTATTGTCCCTGCACCATGCATAGGATAAACTATCTTATCACCTACATTAAACATGTAAGCCATCTCCCCTCTATTTTTAGTATGTGTTAAGAACAAAATAGCGAATAAATTAAAAAAACTTTTATCTTTTTATTATTATAAACTCTTTCGCTTAATTGTCCGCGTGCGCAAAAATTTCGGAAAAATTTTGTGTGCAACCGTTTCCACTTCCTCAACAACTGTATATATTATACCACAATTTCCATAAAAAGTCAAACAATTTAATGAAAGTTTTTTAGATAAAACTTATATAAATTCTTCTCGCTTGAAGCCCTTTCCAAATACCTCCCTTGCATTAGAAATTATTATAAAAGACTTGTTATCCACCTTAAGCGCGATTTGTTTTATTAATGCAACCTCGTTTCTTGAAGCAACGCACAATAGCATCGTTTTATCCTGTTCTGTATACATTCCTCTTGACACAAGTCCTGTACTACCCCTACCAACTCTCAGAGACACCTGTCTTGCTATTTCTTCATGCTCATCTGAAATAATATAAAGAACTTTTGTAAAATCAATTCCTTCAAAAATAATATCTATTATTTTTCCTAATATATAGATAGCAATAGCAGAATATAATCCTATTTCAATTTCTTTAAAAACTATTACATTTACAACAATTATAGCTATATCTATCATAGTTATAGCCTTGCTTGTACTAACATTTTTATTATACATTTTAATTACATACGAGAGCATATCCGTCCCACCTGTCGATGCCGATACCTTTAAAACAAACGCTGTTCCTATTCCAACAAAAACTCCCCCATAAATTCCCGCCAAAAGCCTATCCGTCGTCAAAACTATATGTGTTCCCATTGATTGAAATACCTCTAGGAAAAAAGATAGAATTACTATCCCTAATACTGACTTAAAAAATAGAGGCTTGCCTATTTTAAAAAATGCAAAAATATACAAAGGTACATTAAGCAATAACATAGATACCGCTATTGGAATGTTAAAGAAATAAAATAATATGGTTGTAATTCCAGTAAACCCTCCTGATGATAATTTATTAGGCAATAAAAATGATGTCGTTGCAAACGCTATCAATATACATCCCAATGTTAAATACATCATCTCTATAAAATACTTTCTAAAATAATATACAATTTTTCCTCTTTTATATCCCATATTTCCCCCTTACTATACGCTTACCTTTTTTGTTATGCTTTGCTGAAATTTATTTTAATATTTCAAGTGTTTTTTTTGCAGCTTCCATCTCTGCCTTTTTCTTTGTATGTCCTGTTCCTTCCGCAATCCTCTTTCCATTTATCTCTACACATACCGTAAAAGTTTTGTTATGGTCTGGACCGTCTTCCCTTAATAATTTATATTCTATTTTATTCTCTTTATTAACCTGTACTTTCTCTTGTAGGACTGTTTTAAAATCCTTCATTCCAACATTTTTGCTAGACAATTTTATTTCTTCTCTTAAATTTTCTATAATAAACTTTTCTGCCATATCCAAACCCGCATCAAAATAAATTGCAGCAATTACCGCTTCAACACTATCCGCTAATATTGCAGGCCTTTTATTCCCCCCATTGTATCTTTCACTTCTTCCTACATACAAAAAATCACTAAAATTATGCCTTAATGCAATTTTATATAAACTTTTTTCACATACTACTTCTGCCCTAACTTTAGTCATTTCTCCTTCCTTTAAATTTGGAAGATTATCATATAAATACTTGCTAGATATGAACTCTAATATACTATCTCCTAGGAATTCAAACTTTTCATTACTCTCAATATTTACTTCATTTGCATACGATTTATGTGTCAATGCCTTCTTTAGCAATCCTTTATCTTTAAAATTATATCCTATACTTTGTTCTAATTTCTCTAACATTTTATTTTCCCTCTTTTCTAAGTCTAAATTAATTTTATTAAAGTTATAGAATTTCTCCTATAACTTTAATAAACTTTATTAAATTATGCAACATTTTCTTTTATGTATTCAACTACATCTCCCACTGTTACAATTTTTTCTGCATCAGAATCTGGTATCTCTGTATCAAATTCTTCTTCTAAAGCCATTATTAATTCTACTATATCTAGTGAATCCGCACCCAAATCATCAATAAAAACTGCATCCATTGTAACTGCAGACTCAACTACCCCTAGTCTTTCTACAATTACATTTTTTATTTTTTCAAATATTTCATCTTGGCTCATCCTTTGCACCTCCCTTCAACGTTTGTAAATCTACCTATTTATAATAAATTATCTTTAATATGGAATTATTTACCTACTACCTATTAAACAATAATACAAGTTATATAAAAAGTCAATAGATTTTTTATATTTTTTCTATTTCTTTTATTATTTTCTCAACGGTTTGATTTTTAACAAACTTTTCTGCCTGTTTTATTGTATTTTCAAACAATCTCTCATCACTACTTCCATGAGCCTTTACAACTGGCTTCTTTACACCTAAAAATAATGCACCGCCGTGTTCTTTATAATCCAACCTTTTTGCAAATTTTTTAAGAGATGGGAGACATGGGATTGATCCTAATAACGTAAATATATTTGTTTTTATACTCTCTTTTAGTGATATTTTAACAAGTCTACCTATTCCCTCTATCGCCTTTAGAAAAATATTACCAGTAAATCCGTCAGTTACAACAGCGTCAATTCCATCTGTAAAAGCATCCCTACCCTCTATATTTCCTATAAAATTTATTCCTAACTCTGGAGATTTTTCTTTTAACAATTTATACGATTCCTTTGTTAAATCATTACCTTTATTCTCCTCCGTACCTATATTCAATAATCCAATTTTAGGATTTTCTATCCCAAAAGTATTCCTTATATAAATGTTTGCCATTTGTGCAAATTGTAGTAAATTTATTGGCTTACAGTTTGTGTTAGCCCCCGAATCCATTAATACTAATCCTTTTTTATATGCTGGAATTATTCCCGCTAACGCTGGTCTATCAATTCCCTTTATTCTCCCTACTAATAAAGTTGCACCTGTAAGAAGTGCTCCAGAATTTCCCGCTGAAACAAATACATCGCCTTCTCCACGTTTTAATAAATTAAAACCTACAACCATTGATGAATCCTTTTTGTGCTTTATAGCCATTGTTGGTACATCTTCCATTTCAATTGTTTCTGTGGCATTATAAATACTTAAATTTTGTGCTACATCCTCAATTCTATCTTTTCCATATAACTGTTCTATTCTTGCTTTTATTACATCTTCTTTACCAATTAAGACAATATTCGCATCTACTTTACTTGCTGCATTTACTGCACCCTTAATATTAGCGTCAGGAGCGTTATCTCCTCCCATTGCATCTAATAAAATTTTCATTTTTCCTCCTTTTAAATTGAGCTTAGAAATTAGAAATTGAAATCCACATAAGATTTGTTTCCCTTAAAATTCCAATATCTAATTTCTAAACAATGTTCAACTTATTCTCATATATATTAAATATAATTTATTTTATAACTTATATTCAATAAAGTCAATTATTTTATAAAAAATAATATAAAAAAGGGTTACAGGTTAATGGTTTTAGAAAAAATTATCTACTGAATATGTTGATATATTACACTTATGTCTAATAAAACCCTTAACCTGTGACAAAAAAGGTTATACCAATAAAGTTATAACCTTTTAAAAATATGTTTTTAACCTTTACTATGCTAATTCTACAGTTGCTCCGGCTTCAACAAATTTAGCTTTCATTTCTTCAGCTTCGTCTTTGTTTACTCCCTCTTTAACAGTTTTTGGAGCTCCGTCTACTAATTCTTTTGCTTCTTTTAATCCTAATCCTGCAATGTCTCTAACAACCTTGATAACTTGGATTTTATTTGCTCCTGCTTCTTTTAATACTACATCAAATGATGTTTTTTCTTCTGCGGCTGCTGCTCCACCTGCTACTGGTGCTGCAACTGCGGCTGCAGAAACTCCATATTTTTCCTCAATTCCTTTTACTAATTCTGCTAATTCAACAACTGTTAATTTGTCGATTGCTTCTAACATTTCATCTATTTTTGCCATTTTAAATTCCTCCTTTTAATTTTTTATTTTTTTGGTTCTTGGCTGAACCTTTTATTTATATAGAAATTTTTACATTTCTTATACTCTATACTTCTTTTTGAACTCTAACTTGATCTAGTGCAACTGCAAGTTTTGTAATATTTCCAAGCAATGCTCCAGCAAGTTTTGAAAGTAGTTCCTCTCTTGATGGAAGTTTTGCTAATGTTATTATTTCTTCTGCTGTCATAACTTTGCCTTCAACTATTCCACCTTTTATTTTATAAAAGTCATTTTCTTTTATAAAATTATAGATTGCTTTTGATGGTGCTAGATAATCCTCCTTTCCTATAATTACTGCTGTAGGTCCTTCTAACAAACTATCTAACCCCGTTTCGCCATTAAGATTTAAAGCTCTCTTTACTATATTATTTTTTATAACCTTATATTCAGCATTCGCATTTCTTAGGTCATTTCTTAAACTTGTAACATCTGTAACATTTATACCTCTATAATCTGTTAAAAGTATAACTTTTGCATCTTTCAATCTAGCTGCTAATTCTTTAACTTCTGCTTCTTTTTGTTCTATAATCTTTTTACTTGCCACTATATTCACCCCCCCTGTATTTATAATAAGAAAGGCATTCCACTAAGGTAGCCTAACCTTGTTATATAGGAAATCTTATATATTAATTTTTATTTTTAAGTCCTGCTAACCCGCAAGTTCAAAATGAAACTATAATTTTCCCTATACAATAAAAACATCCAGTTTTAATATATATTAGCTACCTAAAACATATATTAAAACTGGATTAAATCCGTCCATCTTTTATATGCCTCGGTAGGTCTTATATATCTTTTGCCTACTGTCTTTAGCTATTTATATTTATTTTTGGTCTACGTAAATACTTGGTCCCATTGTAGTAGAAATTGCTACGCTTTTTATATATTGACCTTTTGCTGCTGCTGGTTTTGCCTTAATGATTGCACCAATTATACAATCATAATTTTCTAACAATTTTTTTGCTCCAAATGAAACTTTTCCAAAACCTAAATGAATTATATTAGTTTTATCTAATCTATATTCAACTTTTCCTGATTTAATATCTTGGATTGCCCTTGTAACATCCATTGTTACAGTTCCTGATTTTGGATTTGGCATTAATCCTTTTGGTCCTAATACTTTTCCTAATCTTCCTACAACTCCCATCATATCAGGTGTTGCAACTATAACATCATAATCAAACCAATTTTCTTTTTCAATTTTTGGTATTAATTCTTCTGCTCCAACAAAATCAGCTCCTGCTTTTACAGCTTCTTCTGCTTTTGGACCTTTAGCAAATACTAATACTTTTAAAGTTTTACCTGTTCCATGAGGAAGTACTGTTGTACCCCTTACTTGTTGATCGGCATGTTTTGAATCTACTCCAAGTTTCACATGTAATTCAACTGTTTCATCGAACTTTGCTTTTGGCATTTTTTCAAGTGTCTCAATTGCTTCTTTTACAGCATACACTTTAGACCTATCAATCATCTTTTCTGAATCTTGATATCTCTTTCCTCTTTTCATCTCTTATATTCCCCTTTCTGGTATTAACGAATGCGACATTATTGCATTCTCCCACATTTTAAATTATTTCTTATTATTCTGCTATTACTACTCCCATTGATCTTGCTGTTCCTTCTACCATGCTCATTGCAGATTCTATTGAAGCAGCATTTAAGTCTGGCATTTTTTGTTCAGCAATTTCCTTAACTTGAGCCTTAGTTATTGTTGCAACTTTATCTCTGTTTGGTTTTCCTGAACCTTTTTGTATTTTTGCAGATTTTTTTATTAATCCAGCTACTGGTGGTACTTTTGTTACAAATTCAAAAGACTTGTCTTTATAAACAGTTATTACCACTGGAATTATCATCCCTGCTTGACTTGCAGTTCTATCATTAAATTCTTTAACAAATTGCATGATATTTATACCACTTGAACCTAAAGCTGGTCCTACTGGTGGGGCTGGTGTTGCCTTTCCTGCAGGTATTTGTAATTTTATTACATTTGTTATTTCTTTTTGTGCCATCTTGAACACCTCCTTTATTATGTGTTTATATTTTAGTTTTTGTAAGTTTTAAAATGTCTTTATCTAAATTTCAATAAAATAATAAAATTTAAAGTATCCCTTATAATTTTTATTTTAAATGAAGTTATATTTAATAAATCTAACATATTAAAAACCAAAACTTAAAAATCTTATAATTTTTGTACTTGAGAGAAATCTAGCTCTACGGGTGTTTCTCTTCCAAATAAATCTAGTAAAATTTTAACTTTTTGCTTATCAGTATTTATTTCTTGTACAGTTCCAATATTATCTTTAAATGGACCTTCGATAACTCTTACAGTATCTTTTACTTCAAAGTCTACTATAATTTTCTGTAAATCGAATCCCATTTGTTTTATTTCCTCTTCTGTAAGAGGAATTGGATCTGTTCCTGAACCAACGAACCCAGTAACACCTCTAGTATTTCTAACGATATACCACGTTTCCTCCGTTACAATCATCTTAACTAATACATAACTTGGGAAAACTTTTTTCAAGTTTACTTTCTTCTTTCCATCTTTAATTTCAATTTGCTCCTCCATTGGAACAATTATATTAAAGAAGAAATTTTCAAGCTCTCTGTTTTTTACTGTTTGCTCTAAATCAACTTTTACTTTATTTTCATAACCTGAATATGTATGAACTACATACCATCTGGCTTCCTTATCATATTCTTGAGACATATTCTTTTAGCCTCCTTTTTTATTTTATATATGAGATATATATTTATTATTCAACTACATTTTCTACTGTTTCTGATTCCTCTAATATTACTTCAGCTTCTGCTTCATTTTCCACTGTTTCTGATTTCTCTGATATTCCTTCAGTTTCTGTTTCATTTTCCACAGTTTCTTCATTTTTAGACTCATCATCCACTACTTGCTCGTTATGGTTTTCTTTCATTTTTTTCAAACCATTAACACTGAATGTATTTGTTTTTTCAAATGCTATATCTAATACTGCTACAATGGCTGCTGTTATTAAAACTATTGTTAAAACAGCAACTGTATTATTAACAACTTGTTTCGGCGTTAACCAATTTACTTTCTTTAATTCTCCCTTAAAATCCTTAAAGAATCCCTTTTTCTCTTTTTTACTTACTTTCTTTTTTGTTGTATCCTTAGGCATATTATTTTACCTCCTCTTAATACTATTTTGTTTCCTTATGTGTAGTACGTTTCTTACAGAATTTACAATATTTTATTATTTCTAATCTTTCTGTATTATTTTTTTTGTTTTTTTCTGTCATATAAGTTCTTCTTTTACATTCTGTACATTCTAATGTAATTGGTTCTCTTGCTCCTTTTGTAGCCATTATTATACACCCCCAACTATCTTTCTTTATTATTTATTACTTTTTTAAAGCGTATACCTAATCATATACGCTCATTCATTTTATCACAGTTTTAGTAATATGTCAACAAATTTTTCCTAAAAATTTAAATTTATAAATTGCAATATTAAGTGTCGCAGTTTTTCACATTTTTTTATTACTTA
>JAUNSP010000020.1 GCA_030539155.1 Clostridia bacterium | reverse complement strand
TTAATTTTAAAGGGGAAGAAAAAGAATTACTTAAAAATGGCAGAGGTGCGGAAATCTTTTCGGGCTCTAATTTTGGTGCGCAAAATTTTAATAATTGCGGACAAAAGGTGGATAGGGGCTATTGTAACGCAAAGGGTATCACCTTAATTGCGCTAATAATCACTATTGTAATTATGCTAATCCTAGCGGGTATTACAATTAATTTAACGTTAGGAGAAAATGGAATTTTCCAAAGGGCAAAATTAGCAAAGGGAGATTATGAGTTGGCAAGTGTAAAAGAACAATTAGAAATGGATTTAGTAGCTTCAGAACTTGGGGATGGTTTAGATGTAACTATGGAGCAGTACTTAGATAAAATAAAGGGAGTTGAAGTACAAAGAAGATTAATTGAAGGTTCTGGAACTAATAATGAAAAAACAATTGATGCAGTAGTAATTATTGATAATAAGATATACAATATTTATGAAGAAAATAATAAAATAAAAGTAGTAGAAGAAAAAGGAAATGTAATGATGACAGAAGGAACATGGTCCAATTATGAGGATGGAAAATGGTTAAACTTAAAAGATGGGGATCATGAAATTTTGAAAACAGAAATAAACACAATAGAGTTTAAAAATCATAAAAATATTCCTGAAGATTGCGATGGTAGTTGTGATATAACTGCCATAGGGCATGAACCAGAAAGCGTAATGGCTTGGTGGACTGGAAATCAAACAGATGGATATAATATATGTATTGGAGCAGAAGGTGGAGTAATAGCTCCTAGAAATTGCGACTACTTATTTGCAGATTGTACAAGTTTAACTAGTGTATCTTTTGGGGAAAATTTTGACACTAGTAATACTACTTCAATGACCTGGATGTTTAGAATAAGCAACGGTGATACTTCTAGTTTAACAAGTATAGATGTAGAACATTGGGATACAAGAAATGTTACTAGTATGTCTTGTGCATTTCTGAATTTAACGAGACTTGATAGTTTAGATGTGAGTAATTTTAATACAGAAAATGTTAAAAGTTTTGCTCATATGTTTAGAGGTTTATTTTTGTATTCAGGGGTAGAAAATGAAAAAAGTTTAGATATAAGTAACTTTGATACGAGTAAAGCTGTTGATATGGAGTGGATGTTTAATAATATTAATGTATCACGTTTAGATATAAGTAATTTTGATACAAGGAATGTTACAAATATGTATAATATGTTTGGAAGTGATAAGATTATAACAATAATTTTAGGTGATAAATTTGTTACAAATAATGTTGAGAATTTTGGAGGTATGTTTAGTGCATGTTCAAATTTACAAACATTAAGATTAGGTAATTTTGGTGTAAATATAAAGGATGGGGCAAATACAGGAGATATGCTTAGAATATTTAATACTAATTGTCAAATATATATATAACCACAGGCAAAGACTTGGTGGATAAATAATTTTGGTAATGGTTTTACCTTTATAGATGTAGATTAATATAAAAAATAGTAAAAACAAAGCGAATAAATTTTAAGAAAACATTAATTCTTAAAGTTTGTTCGCATACTTTTTTGCATAAGATTTCTTTTATATAACTTAGAAAAGAGAAGATGAGTACATAAAAAACTTGTGAAAATAATAAAAATGTAGTATAATTTTGGAAGAGAAATAAAGGGGGATCGAAGAATGCAAAAAATATTATTCGGAATATTAATGATTTGTTGGATGGTGATAGTGTTTATATTTTCAAGTCAGCCAGCAACTGATTCAAGCAAGGAAAGTGGAAGAATTGTAGAGAAAATATTGAGTTTTTCAAAAAAATATAATGAGGTCAAGGAAACTCAAAAACAAGAAATATATTCTAAAGTAGAAAAAATAGTAAGAAAGATGGCACATTTTTCGTTATACATGATAGGCGGGGTAATTATATTTTTATTTATGAATACATTTAACATACCGTTTAATAAAAAAATAATTTCGACAATATTGATTGGTGTGCTATATGCATCATCTGATGAATTTCATCAACTTTTCGTGCAAGGAAGAAGTGGTCAAATAACTGATGTAATAATAGATTCTATGGGAATTATAGTTGGATTGGGTTTAATTAGTGGAACAATAAATTCTATAGGAAGGTATTAAAGAATTTATATAAAGAGGGCTTCGCCCTAAACTAATGTGCACAAAAATTTTTGGCGCACGAACAAAGATGTGGCATGGAGAGAAATTTAGAATGTTTGAACGTATTAATCATGCCATTTTTGTTATATATTAAGAAAATACATAAAATTGTAAAATAATGTAAAATACTATTGACAAATTGGAAAAATATGGTATAATATGTCGTATGGTATAGCGACATATAATTGTTATATAATAAATTTTTTCAAAAAAATTATAATCGAGAATAAATATTTTAAGTCTAAAATATTATTTATCCAAAAAATATTATCAAAAATAAATCTATAAAATTATGAAGAATTAAGAGTTGTATTTGTTATGCCTTATTATAATATAATAAAGGAGGAGAAAGTATGGAAATAAAAAAGGAATTTGAAGACAGGATAACAGGTGAGGTGTTTAAAGAGGTTGAAAAGGAAATTGATATCATGAAAGAACAATTAAAAAGGCAAATGGGGAATAAGATGGTTGAAATATTGTATAAAGCTAAAGATGAAGGCAGTGACAATGGAATCCAACACAATTTAAAAGAAGAATTTAGAGAGATAGCTGGCCAAAAAAGTACTCCTAAAGAAAATAATGAAACAGAAAGGAAGGATTCAGAGTGTCGCTATGAGGGAAATCCTATTATTGAAGAATGTAAAAGAGAGGTTATTTCAAGAAATTTAAACTTAAAGGATTCTGCTACATTTAAGAGCTTTTTTTCAGAACCTACATCTAATAAATATTTGAAAAATCTTATAGAAAGTATTTTTGGGGAGGATTTAAAAAGTGTAAAAGTTTTAAGTTCACCAGATGATGATGAGTTTGACCCCTTGTATAAATATTTACGTGTGGAAGTTCAAAGATTAAATGGTCAAGTTTCATATGTTGCTGTAGGTTTATAGAATAATATAAAAAATTTATTGAATTTAAAGAGATTTATTTTTGTTATGAGAACGAATTTAAAGGAATACTTATTTAAATAATTATTCCTTTGAATTCGTTTTTTTATATAATAGGAAAGTTCTCCTTCCCTATTATATAAAAAGGGATTCGCCCTAAACTAATGTACACAAAAATTTAAAAAAATTTTGGCGAATGAACAAAGACGTGGCATGGAGAGAAATTTAAAAGTTTAAAGAGTATTAATCATGCCACTTTTGTTAGCATTCCACATCTGCGTTTTGAAATTGGGAATTATATAATTCTGCATAAAACCCATTTTGTTCTAACAATTCCTCATGAGTTCCCTGTTCAACAATATTTCCTTCGTTTAATACTAAAATTAAATTTGCATTTTTAATTGTTGATAATCTATGAGCAATAATAAAGCTTGTTCTACCTTTTGTAAGTTTATCCATTGCTTCCTGAACTAAAAGTTCTGTTCTTGTATCAACTGATGAGGTTGCTTCATCCAGTATTAAGAAAGGACTATCTTTAATCATTCCTCTAGCGATTGTAAGTAATTGCTTTTGACCACTAGATAGAGATTCCATATCTCCCAAAACAGTGTTATATCCATTTGGAAGAGTTTGTATAAAGTGGTGAAGTCCAACCACTTTGCAAACCTCCTCAATTCTCTCATCAGAGACATTTTTTTGATTATATCTAATGTTTTCTGCAATTGTTCCTTCAAATAGCCAAGTATCTTGAAGAACCATAACAAAAAGATTATGTATATTTTCTCTTGAAAGTTCTTTTATAGGCACTTTATCTATTAGAATATTTCCTTCATTTACATCATAGAATTTCATAAGGAGATTTACAATTGTTGTTTTTCCGGCACCTGTAGGTCCGACAATTGCAATTTTTTGTCCACTTTTTGCTTTAGCACTAAAATTCTTTATAATTAATTTATCATCATCATATCCAAATTTTACATTTTTAAATTCAATAATTCCTTTTACATCCGTTCTTTTTAGATAATTCTTTTTATGCGATTCATCAGCCATTTCTTCTACTTCTAAGAATTCGAAAGCCCTTTCACTAGCAGCGGCAGTCGATTGAAGTTGATTCATACTTTGTGCAATTTGATTTAGTGGTTGGGTAAATAGTCTTACATATATCATAAATGCCACTATTACACCGAATGAAATGTGATTATTTAATGCAAGAGTCGCTCCAACAATGCAAACTGCAACGTATCCAAAATTGCCAACAAAACCCATTAAGGGCATCATAAGGCCAGAGTAAAACTGACTTTTTTTATTATCAGAAAATAACTTATTATTGATTTCATCAAATTCCATATTTACTTCATTCTTCGCATTGTATACTTTTACTACATTTAATCCAGAAAAGACTTCTTCAATATGCCCATTTAAATTACCAAGACCGGATTGGACAGCGCCAAAGTATTTCTGACTTCTTTTAAGTATTAATCCCATAAACATAAAACCGATGAAGGATGATAAAATTGCAGTCATAGCCATAATCCAGTTAGTTTTAAACATCATAAAAATTGAACCAATAAACATTGTCGCACTACTTGCAAGGGTTCCTAAACTTTGATTCATTGTCTGGCTTATTGTATCAATATCATTGGTGACTCTTGATAAAATATCACCAACTGTAGTTTTATCGAAATATGATAAGGGTATTTTATTTATTTTTGCAGAGATTTCTGCTCTCATTTTTTTTGCAAATTTATTTGTAACTATTGCCATTAAAACTGATTGGGTATAATTAAATATAAAACTAAAAACATAAAATCCAATTAATATAAGGGCAACACCTCTAATCCTGTTTAAATCTATAGTTGTCATCAAACCTTCAGATATAATATTAGTAATATCTTTTAATTTATCAGGACCTATTATTGCAAGAATGCTTGAAAACATTGATAAGATAAGAGCAATAATTATTGTTACATAGAAAGGTCTATTATATTTTATTAATTTTTTTATAGATGCACCAAAGTTTTTTGGTTTCTCTATTGGTCCCATTCCTCTACCCATAGGACCTCTTCCAGGTCGATTATTCATTTGCTAATTCCTCCTTTGAAAGTTGTGAAGAAGCAATTTGTCTGTAAACTTCACATGTATTTAATAATTCTGAATGAGTACCGATTCCAACACATTTTCCTTCATCTAAAACAACGATTTTATCTGATTCTTTAATTGTTCCAATTCTTTGGGCTACAATAAAGATTGTAGAATTATTAGTGTGTTGCTTTAAGGCTTTTCTTAATTCGAAATCTGTTTTATAATCAAGTGCAGAAAAAGTATCATCAAAGATGTATATTTCAGGGTTTCTAGCGATTGCTCTAGCAATTGAAAGTCTCTGCTTTTGACCTCCACTTATATTTGTTCCACCTTGAGAAATTTCGCTATTATATTTTTTTGACATTTTTTCTACAAATTCTTTTCCTTGAGCAATTTCAATAGCCTTTTTTATTGTAGCATGATTAGGTTTTCCATTTGAAGTCGTTCCAAATGAAATATTATTATTAACCGTACCTTTGAACATAACTGCTTTTTGTGGTATGTATCCTATTTTGTTATATAATGCTTCTAAAGTCATATCTTTAACATTTATTCCATCTACTAAAACTTCACCTTCAGTTGCATCGTAAAATCTTGGTATTAAGTTGATTAGAGTAGATTTTCCAGAACCAGTAGAACCAATAAAAGCAACGGTTTCTCCTTTATTAGCTTTGAAAGAAATATTGTGAATGATAGGTTCTTCAGCATCAGGATATTGAAAACTTACATTTTTAAATTCCACAACTCCTTCTAAATCTTTAGAAGTCTGTTTTGTTTCTCCATCTTTTATTTGAATATCAGTATCTAAAATCTCGTTAATTCTCTTTGCAGAAACACTAGCCCTAGGGTAGATAACAAATATTAAAACTAACATCATAAAAGACATTATTACTTGAATTGCATAAGATGAGAAAACAACCATATTTCCAAATAATTCTAATTTTTCCATCATATCTGCACCATTAATTAGGTATGCTCCAACCCAGTAAATAGCAAGTGAAATTCCAGTCATTACTAAAGTCATCATTGGTCCCATTATAGACATTGATTTTTGAATAAATAGGTGGGTGTTAGTTAATTCTAAATTAGCTTTTTCAAATCTTCCTGTTTGGAAATCTTCAGCATTAAAAGCTCTAATTACTCTTATTCCGTTTAAATTTTCTCTTGTAATCCTATTTAGATTATCAGTAAGAATTTGGATTCTTTTAAACTTTGGAAAAACGAAGATTATTAAGCTGAAAATTGTGAATAAAACAACTGAAACTCCAATTGCAGTTATAATAGAGAATTCAAATCCCTTATTTGCAATTTTACTTATAGCCCAAACAGCCATAATTGGAGCCTTTATCAATACTTGCATCCCCATTATAATAAAAGTTTGAACTTGAGTTACGTCATTTGTGTTTCTAGTAATTAAACTACTAGTAGAAAATTTTTTTATCTCCTCCATATTAAAATCTAGTGTTTTATCGAAGATTTTCTTCCTTAAAGTTTTACCAAAAGATGAACCTACATGTGCTGCGCAATATCCAACAACAAAAGCTGAAAATAAGCTTCCAAGAGCACATGCAAGCATATATGAACCTTGGATTAAAATATCTCTCATTTGACTTCCAGGTGTTTGTACAAGTTTTGTTATCTCTGCCATAAAATCTGGTAATTTTAAGTCTAACCAAACTTGAGCTATAATAAATATAAAACTAAAAAGAATTAAAGAGTAATCCTTTTTATTCAAGTTCTTTATCATTTTTAACATTTATATTCCTCCAATATTTTTTATTTTTAAACTAAATTACATTATACTACTTTTTTTGTAAATTTGCAAGCCAAAAACGATATTTGGATATTATAGCTTTCTTTATTAGGGTTAATTGGTGGACTTATCGTTTCAATTATAATTTTTTTAGTATTTTATATTTTTAGGGTTGACAAATTATTTTTTTATGTTATAATAGTATCAATTAATACTTTAAAAAACAGAAAGGAGAATGTATGGTCGAAAAACCAAATTTATATCTTAATCACACAAAGGATGAAATAAATTCATATTTAGAAAAATTTAAAGTTATTGTTAAGAGAGGAAATTTTTTTATTCCTCAACATGAAAAAAGGTTAAAAAACAAAGAATTTATTTATAAATATAGACTTACAACAAGGAAACAACAAAAAATGTTATTATCAATTGATACTTTAGATTTCTGCTATTCAATTGATGATGATAAAAATTGTGAAGAAAGATTATACATTTTTGCAAAAGAGTTTGACCTTGATTCTTGGGGAGAGCAACATGTGGTTTTAGTTTATGTAAAAACCGTTATGAAGGGGAATGATTATATTGTAATAGTTTCATTCCATGAGCCAGAACGAGAAATTAAAAAATTATTTATTGAAAGGGGAATTAAATAATGAAAAAGGGATATTGTGAAAATTGTGATATGCTTGTTGATTATGTTGTTAAGGAAGAGGAGGATACTTTTGAGGTTAGAGGAAAAAAATTTGATTATAAAAAATGTGTGGCGTACTGCAAAACTTGTAACGGGGAAATATCTGTAAATGATATTTTAGATGAAAATTTAAGAAGAATAGACGATGTTTATAGGAAACAAGAAAAAATTATATCTGTTATGGAGATAGGTGAGATATTAAAGAAATATAAAATAGGAAAAAAACCTCTATCTAAATTATTAGGATGGGGGGAAGTAACTATTACTAGATATATTAATGGTGATATGCCTACAAAACCTTATTCAGAGGAACTTTTTAAGCTATTAAAAGATAGTTGTTATATGGAAGAATTACTTGAGAGAAATAAAAATAATATTACGCAGAAGGCTTACTTATGTGTAAAAGGGGAATTAGAAAATTTAAAAAATAATGAAAATAGAACAGATATAGATAGCGAAATAGAATTAATATCAGAATATATAATATACAAGGGGAATGAGATAACTCCACTTGCTCTACAGAAAATTTTATATTATGCACAAGGATTTTTTAAGGCCTTCTTTGGGGATTATTTATATAAGGATGATTGTGAGGCATGGGTACATGGTCCAGTATATACAAAGATTTATGATAAATATAAAAATTTTGGGTCCTCTAATATTATTTTAAATATTAATTATGATATTGGGGATATGCTAGATGATGATAAAAAGGAATTATTAGATGTTGTTATTAAATATTTTGGATACTATAACGGAAAAGCATTAGAAAAAATGACACATTTTGAGGCTCCATGGGTAGAGGCAAGAAGAGGAAAAAAATTAGAAGAAAAATGTAACAGTATAATTACAAAAAACAATATAGAAAAATATTTTGAAAAGGTAAAAGAAAGATACGATATGTTAAATTTATTAGAAATTAGAAAATATAGCGAAGAACATTTTTTCAGAGTAATAAGTTTATAATAATTTAATTTGTAACATAAAAATTAATATAAAAAAGAAAGAAGGTTGTATGTTAGCAATTGTAAAAAGTATGTCCTTATATGGTTTAGAAGGATATCTTATTTCAGTGCAAGTCGATGTTTCAGGAGGAATGCCTTGCTGGGAGGTTGTTGGCTTGCCTGATACTAGTATTAGGGAATCAAAAGAAAGGGTAAGAACTGCAATAAAAAATTCAGGATTTGAATTACAAAGTAGAAGAATAGTAGTAAATTTGGCACCAGCCGATACAAAAAAGGAGGGGTCTTTTTTTGACCTACCGATAGCAATAGGGATATTAATAAGTATTGAAGTTTTAAATAAGAATATAGATTTATCAGAAGTTGCTTTTGTAGGGGAATTATCCTTGGATGGTAAAGTGAACAAGGTAAATGGAGTTTTGCCAATGTGTATAGAAGCAAAAAAATTAGGAATAAAGAAAATGATAGTCCCATTCGAAAATGCAAGGGAGGCATCTGTTGTTAGTGGAATTGAAATTTTTGGAGTTAAAAGTTTAACAGAGGTTATAAAATTTTTAAATGGTGAAGAATGTATAAAGCCACAAGAAACAAATATTGACGATTTTTTTGGACGGCAATAGTAAAAATGGTTTCGATTTTTGTGATGTTAAGGGGCAAGAAAATATTAAAAGAGCTTTAGAAATTGCAGCAGCAGGAGGACATAATTGTTTGTTAATTGGTAGCCCAGGGTCACGGGAAAACTATGATGGTAAGAAGAATTCCATCAATACTACCTAATTTAACATTTGAAGAATCTCTAGAAACTACTAAAATACATAGTATAGCAGGAATTCTATCTAAAAATACACCGTTAATTACTACAAGACCGTTTAGAGCTCCACATCATACCATATCAGGAACTTCGCTTGTGCGGTGGGGGGAGAATTCCAAAACCAGGGGAAATAAGTTTAGCACATAATGGTGTATTATTCTTAGATGAACTACCAGAATTCCAAAAAAACACATTAGAGGTTATGAGGGCACCACTTGAGGATGGAATAGTAACAATAAGCAGGATAAATGCAACATTAACATATCCTTGTAATTTTATGTTTGTGGCTTCCATGAATCCATGTCCGTGTGGTTTTTATGGTTCTGATGATAAAGAATGCACATGTTCTTCTCAGGCAATTTCAAGATATATGAGCAAAATAAGTGGGCCACTATTAGATAGAATTGATATACAAATTGAGGTGACACCAGTAAAATATGAAAAAATGGAGTCAGATAAAGGACAGGAAACTTCACAGAAAATTAAGGAAAGAGTGAATAGGGCAAGAAGTATTCAAGTTTTACGATATAAAGAAGATGGGATATTTTCTAATTCTGGTCTTACTCCAAATTTAATTGAAAAGTACTGTAGATTAGATGAAAAAGGAAGAATACTTTTAAAAAATGCATTTGAAAGATTAGGATTGAGTGCAAGGGCACATGGGAGAATTTTAAAGGTTGCAAGAACTATTGCTGATTTAGAGAATGATGAAAGTATAAAGCCAAAACATATTGCAGAGGCAATTCAATATAGAAGTTTGGATAAAAAGTATTGGAAAAATTAGAAACAAAAATAAAGGTTAGTATATTTATTTTAAATTAAATACTAGTTTAAATAAAAGAAAGAACATTAAATAAGTAAATAATCCACATTTTGTTTAATAACTGTGGATTATTAGAGGAGGTTTTTATATAAAAATTATAGAATATGGGGATAAGGGTTATCCAAAGAAACTATTAAAGATAGATAATCCTCCAAAACAATTATATATAAAGGGAAATTACTCATTATTAAATAATCAAAGTATAGCAATAGTTGGTTCAAGGGATTGTACAGATTATGGTTTAAAACATACTCTTAACTTTTCATCACAAATTTCAAAAAATGGAATATGTGTAATAAGTGGGTTAGCAAGGGGAATAGATACAGCAGCACATATGGGAGCAAAAGATTTTAAAGGAAAAACAATAGCAGTTTTAGGATGTGGATTTAATAAAATATATCCACCCGAAAACGAGGGATTATTTAATGATATTATTGAAAAAGGGGGATGCATAGTTTCTGAATATGCACCAGATGAAAATGTGGTTTTGCAAAATTTCCCTTCGAGAAATAGAATAATTGCAGGGTTGTCCGATAGTGTGTTAGTTGTAGAAGCACGAACCAAAAGTGGCAGTACTAGTACTGCCAGGCATGCTTTTAAACAGAAAAAACAAGTTTTTTGTATTCCAGGGGATATAGATAAAACTACAAGTGGTGGAACAAACCTTTTAATACAAGAAGGAGCATATTTAGTAAGAAATGTAGAAGATATTTTAAAACAAATGAATATAAAGTATAAAAAACAAGAAATAGATAATACAATCCAAGAACAACAGTTGAAACAGAGTTTAGAAAATATAAATGGTTTAAAACTAAATACAAAATTAAAGAGTAAAAGGGCAGGGGTTGAAAATGGAAAGCAAGAGAGCAATAATAAATTAAATAAAAAACAGGAACCAGTCCATGAAATTCAGAGGAGACAAATTTGTAAGGAGTACGAAAAAATATATAGTGTTTTGGGAAATAATCCAATGTCTAGTAATGAGATTTATTTGAGAAGTGGGGAGCCTATAAGCGAGGTGAATCAAGTTTTGACTATGCTAGAACTTGAGGGTTATATTAAAGTGGAAGCTGGAAATAAGTATGTTTTAAAATAAAGAGCATTTGAATCGAACAATTGTATATAGGAGTTGAAAATCCTTTGACAGAAAACATTATAAATTGGAGGAAATAATATGTATAAAAGGCATGAAATAGGAAGAATAGGTGAAGATTTAGCAACAGAGTTTTTAGAAAACAAGGGTTATGAGATTATAAAAAAGAATTTTGAATGTAAACAGGGAGAAATTGATATAATCGCAAAGGATAAAAATGAATATGTATTTATTGAAGTCAAAACAAGGACAAATGGTTACTATGGAAAACCAGTTGATGCAGTTGATAAAATAAAGCGAAAACATATTTATAAATCAACTGAATACTATGTGTTTAAAAATAATTTAGAAAATGAATTTATAAGAATTGATGTTATACAAATTTTCATAAGAAAAAATAAAGTTTATATAAATCATATAAAACAAGCCATACAGGAGTTAAATTAAAAAAATAACAGAAAGTATTGACATTATGTAAATTATATGCTATAATTAGTGTAGTTTTAACTTTAAACCCAAGTTTATATTATATAAAATTTAAATAACATTATATAAGTATAAACTTTTTCATTTAATAAGGAGAGATAAGCCTATGTTAAATATTAAAAATTTTAAAACAAGAAAGATCAATAATGAACTCGTAAATTTGAAAAATGGACAACTTTCTACGCAACTAGAGGAGGATACTCATTTTTTAAATAATTGTTTGAATTGGTGGCCAGATCTTGAAGATCGATATATACGTGAGTGGATTAATAACGAGGAAGAAAATTGGTGGGATTATGTAGATGATGATGAAGACGATTATTATGATCCCCACCCAGGAATTAATGACGATAGCGAGTTAGAGGATGATTATAATAAAGGATTAGGTGCTTGGTAATAGAATTAAAAGAAACAAAAAAAGATTCGAATTTCGAATCTTTTTTTGTTTCACTGCTATTTTTGTTATTTTCTCCAAATACTTAAATTATTATCTTTATTGTAAAGTGCTAAAAAAATATTTTTTTCATCTTTAAAACCTTGTTTTTTTAATTCTTTAAAGAGCCATTTCTTGTCAAAGCCAAGTGCTTTTAGATTATCTTCAATAATTCTTCCATCAATTACAATTTGTGTAGTGATTTTTTCTTGGGAGGGATTGAGGTTTAAGTCTTCCGCAGTAGCGGGTCTTTTTAAATTAACTGGTAAAATGCTCAACTTTCCGTTAGGTTCTAAAATTGCAGTTTGTATATCTGATAAATTGAAATATCCTTTTGTCCTACACTCCACTAAAAATTCATTTATATCTAACTTTGCCTTTTTAAAATTGCTCTTATATAATTTTCCATTATCAAGTAAGATTAAGGATATTCCAGTTAAAAATTTTCTAGCGCGAATTGATTTAGTAGAAATAAATGATATTAAAACAGTAAAAATTGCGTAAACAATCATTGCAATTAAAGGTTCAGTAAAACTATTTTCTAGGGAAGTTGCCATTTCTGCAGCGATTGAGCCGATTGTTATACCTACAATATAGTCGAACATTGTAAGTTGAGCCATCTCTTTATTTCCCATAATTTTTGTTAAAATAAATAAAACAATTACTGAACCACTAGATAAATATAAAATTTTTAAAAAATCCATAAATTTTTTTGAAATAAATAGTATTCCAAAACTCCTTTCTATTTTATGTACTATAAATAGTATATCTAAAAATAGTTTTTCTAAACATTTTAATAATAATTGAATTTAATTGGGCAGCTAACTATGTTGATATGTATAATTAATTTATGCAATGACGGGTTTGAAAGGAGAAATCCTAGAAATTCTTAAAAACTTTTGAGCAACCGTATGTTTGTAGAAAGTTTTTTAGAATTTCTAAAATTTTGTATTGAAACAAGGAATGTAATAAATTAATTATACATATCAACATAGTTAGCTTTAGATGAAAAGAATAATAATTTTATAGGTATACTCACAAAAAAAATAATTGAGCATATAATAAAACAGGTGATTTTATGGAAGTTTTAAAATTAAATAGCAGAGGGCCTTTAGTAGAATTGGTTCAAAGCATTTTAAAAGGTTTAGGAATATATCAGGGAGAAATTGATGGAGTTTTTGGAAATAGAACACAGAGTGCAGTGAAGACTTTTCAATCAAGATATGGATTAGTATCAGATGGAATTGTAGGTAGCAAAACGTGGGAAGCACTCAATCCGTACATTTATGGATTTTTAATATACCGTATAGAACCAGCTGATACTATATATAAAATTGCACAGAGGTATAGAAGTACTGTTAATCAAATAAAAACTGCAAATCCAAATATTAATGAAAATAATTTACGGGGTTGGAGAGCAAATAATAGTACCTTTTGAAAGTGTAGTAAATACAGATATTAGTTACTCTTATAGTATTTTAAATATGAATATAAGTGGGTTAAAAACCATTTATCCTTTTTTAGAAATAGGAAGTATTGGTCAGAGCGTATTAGGAAATAACATACCATATATAAGAATAGGCAGGGGGGAAAAACAAGTTTTTTATAATAGTGCATTTCATGCAAATGAATGGATAACAACTCCCGTATTAATGAAATTTATTGAGGATTATTCAAAAGCGTATGTTAATAATTTAAGTATTTTTGGATATTCTGCAAGAACGTTATATGAAAATACATCCTTATACATTGTTCCAATGGTAAATCCTGATGGGGTAAATTTAGTAACGGGTGAAATAAAGGAAGATACTAGTCCCTATAATCAAGCTAGACAAATATCAAATAATTTTCCTCAAATACCATTCCCATCGGGATGGAAAGCAAATATCAATGGTGTGGATCTGAATTTACAGTTTCCTGCTGGTTGGGAAGAGGCAAGGAGAATAAAATTTGAACAGGGATATAATAAACCTGCACCAAGAGACTTTGTAGGAGACGGACCACTTGTTGCTCCAGAATCTCTAGCGGTATTTAACTTTACATTGGCTCATGATTTTAGATTGGTTTTGGCATATCATACACAGGGAAGGGTTATTTATTGGCAATTTCAAGAATATGTTCCGCCAGCTTCATACTATATAGCAGAGAGATTTGCACGGTGTAAGCGGTTATGAAATAGAAAATGTTCCTTATAATTCATCGTTTGCAGGTTATAAGGATTGGTTTATACAAAATTATAATAGGCCGGGATATACTATTGAAGCAGGAATAGGTGAAAATCCATTACCAATATCTCAATTTACTACTATTTACAGGGATAACATAGGAATACTGGTTTTAGGGATGGTCCTATAGGGGTATCTAGCACATAGAGATAAGGAACTTTAGGGAAATGTTCTTGTATATAATGAAAATTAAAAGTATATTATAACATAATAAAACGGACAAATTTTAATAATTATATAACTATTAAAATTTGTCCGAAAAAATTCTTGTTGCTTTTATTACAATTAGTCTATATTATATAAATCCATTAAGTCCCATGATGTACCTTCTTTGGAATCATTTATAATGATTCCGTTATTATTTAAAAATGCCCTTATTTCATCAGCTGTGGAATAATCTTTTATTTCTTTTGCTTTTTTTCTCTGTATAAGTTTATTCTCGATATCTGTAATCGTTAAACCTATATTTTTTAGATGCTTATTTTGTAACTCTAAAATAAAATTTTTTGGGTCTTCTTGTAGTATTCCGAGTATGCTATATAAATAAGTTAGAGTGTTTTTTATTTCAAATAGTTGATTTGATTTAGTATCATCTGAAATACTCTTATTTGCAATAATAGAATTAATTTCTTTTGATATAGAGAATAAATGTGATATTGCAAGAGATGTATTAAAGTCATCATCCATTGCTGAAATAAAATTATCCTTAATATTTTCATTAAGCAATTCTTTATTGTCTGAGAATTGTTGATTATTTAAAAAATTATCGATATTATTTAAAGTATTATAAAAATAATATAGTTGTTTTTCTGATATCGCAAATTCTCTATCATTTAAATCAATTTCTGTAGAGTAATGTTTAGAAAGCATTAATAATCTAATCACTTCTGGATTATATAAATTAAGAGCTTCCTTTATTGTCATTGAATTTCCAAGAGATTTACTCATTTTTTGGCCATTTATAGTAACTAAACCATTGTGAATCCAGTATTTTGCAAAAGGTTTCCCGGTTAAGGCTTCGCTTTGGGCAATTTCATTTTCATGGTGAGGGAAAATTAAATCTTTTCCTCCTCCATGGATGTCAATGGTTTCACCCAAATTACAAAGTGACATTGCAGAACATTCAATATGCCAACCAGGACGCCCGTTTCCCCAAGGTGTTTCCCAATATATCTCACCATCTTTGGCAGATTTCCAAAGTGCGAAATCTTTTGGGTCCTTTTTATCGTTTTCAATTTCCTTTCTAACACCATCTATTAGTTCATCAGTTTTTCTTCCAGATAATTTTCCGTAATCAGGGAATGTACTTACTGAAAAATATACATCACCGCTAGGTGTGGCATAGGCATTACCATTTTTTATTAAACCTTTAATAAATTCAATTATATTTTCTATATTTTCAGAAGCCTTTGGCTTAATATCAGCATCTTTAATTCTTAATTTTTTTAAATCTTCCTCAGCTTCTAATATTTTTGCTTGAGAGTATTTTAGGGCATTTATACCTAAAGAATTAGCTCTCGCAATTATTTTATCATCAACATCTGTATAATTTCTAACATAGGTAACATCATAACCTTTAAATCTCAAATATTGACTTATTACATCATATGTAATAGCCTGTCGTGCATGCCCAATATGACATTGATCATACACAGTAATTCCACAAGCATACATTTTTATTTTATTTGGAATAAGTGGTTCTAAGGTTTCTTTTGTTTTAGTAAGTGAATTATAAACTCTCATAAAAATTACCATCCTAATATAAATTTTGATTTTTTAAGAAAAAATCATAAACTGTATAAAGTATAAAACTAAGGGGACACTATTATCAGTATATTTTTAATTTTATGTTATATGACGATTTTAATTTCACATAACATAAAATTAATTTGTATATAAAAAAATTTTGTGGATAAAACGGGGTCTTACTTTATAAATAAAGGCTAAAGAGCCACAATTTCATGAGGCTCTCTACAATCCCGACGACTAACCTTTAAAAGGTCAACATCCACACACAAATATATTATACCATATAAAAAATAAAAATCAATACAAAATAACAAAAATGTAAAAAAATTTATAAAATGTATTGATTTTTATTATAAAATGTGTTAGTATATATGTGTTAGGCAATTTGGAGAGGTGGTCGAGTTGGTTTATGGCACCAGTCTTGAAAATTGGCGTAGGTTTGTAGCCTACCGTGGGTTCGAATCCCACCCTCTCCGCCAAAACGAAACTTATATAATTATTTATATAAGTTTTTTTGTGTTAAATAATTATAAAATTACTATTGACATACAAACAAAAGTTTGATATACTAATGAAAGTGGAAGCTAATATTTATCAAAAGGTGGTGATATATTGCAACAGGTAATATTATTTTTAGGAGGACTCATAAATAAAAAGTGCAATATACGAATTACAGGTTTTATACAAATAAATATTACAATAGAAGAACTAAAATATGAACTAAAAAATGATGTATTAGAAATGAGAGACAAGAGGGGGAGTAATTATATAAAGATAAACATTAATCAGATATATAATATAAACAAAACACAAAAAATTGAATTGTTTTTAGATAATGATACTGTAATAACAATTGACAAATACTAAAAAATGTTGTAAAATTGAGTTCTAGACAGATGTAGCAAAAATGAAGCGATTAAATTAGTATTTAACGAAAGGAGTTTGAAGCCTATGAATATTTTTGTAGCAAGTTCATCAAGGGAAACAAAAAATGAGATTTACAATGAAGCAGCTGAGAAAATAGGGAACTTTATTGTTAAAGGAAAACATAATTATGTTTTTGGAGGATGTAAATTTGGGTTAATGAAAAAAATATATTCCATTGTTAATGAGGGTAAGGATTCAAAAATTATTATAGCAATGGCAGAGGCTTATAAGGAGGAATTAGAAGACATAAATTTTGATGAAGTAACTTTATTTGATAATGTAAATGAGAGAAAAAATGGACTTATTGATGTATCTGATATTTTAATTTTTATCACGGGGGGGATTGGAACACTTGATGAATTATTTACTGCAATTGAAATGAAAAGAAGTAAGGTTCATGACAAACCAATAATAATTGTGAATGTTGATAATTATTTTGAATGTTTGATTGAGATGTTAGAAAAAATCTACAAAGAGGGATTTGCTGATAATGAAAATAGAAAATTATATTATATTGCCAATACAATTGAGGAGGCAATAGAGAAAATTGAAGAATTTATATAAAATAATTAAAGACGAAGCATACGTAATGTAGCTTCGTCTTTAATCTAATAGAAATTAGTAAACTGTTAGATTTTGTCAGCTTTGTTTTGTTATAAAATTTTCACAATTTCTGATTTGTATTAAAGTAGTATTATTCTGAACAATTGTGTAAAAATTTTGAATCCAAAACAATATACGGACAAAGTATAGGTATGCAAATTATTTATGTTCGTCTGCTATTGTTTCTATTTTAGATTTATCAGCTGGATCTAAATTTTCTAGTGCAAATTTAACTAGTGTAATAATTGTTCTATTAAAAGAAATATTTTTTAAATCAGCTAATCCCTGAACTTCATTTACTAAATTTTCAGGAAGTCTTAAAGTTTTACTAATACCACTATGATTTTGTGGAATTTTTAATTTATTCATAAAAAGCACCCCTCTTAAATAGTATTCTACAATAAAAAAATATATATGTATGCACCTAAAATATATTGCGTTTTTTGCAAATATATTGTATAATTATCCTATTAGGGGAAATAGTATAAAATATAGAAAGGAGAATACATGGAAGGTTATATTATAAAGGGAAAATATAAAAAAAAGGAGATTATATTTGAGGACAAAGGAAAAAATTTATATATTTGTTTGGAAAATGAAAAGATAATACTAAATAATGAGATAGAAAAGATTGGTATTGAAGGAAAGGTACAAGGGAATACAAAACAGAGCGATCAAATGATTTCACGGATGTTTATTCTTAGCAAACAATAAATATAGTGTAGTTGTGGATTTTGAATTATATGAAATGTTAGTTAAGTATGGATTAAAGAAATTTAATAAAAAATATTGAAAGTTTAATTGAAAAGTGATATTATTATATTGTAATATATAGAAGGATAAAAGGAGATGTTAATAATTGACGAAAGAAAAAGGATTAACATTAATTAGTATGATAATATCGATTTCTGTTATGATAATAATTAGTAGTGTTGTGGCAGCGTACGTTTTAAAAACAGGTTTGATTAATAATGCAAAAACAACAGTAGAGGAATATGAGCAGTCAGTAAGGTTAGAAGAAAATTCTTTATTAGATATTAGTGCTGCTATTAATAAAGAAGAAGGTGAGAAAACAAGTAAAAAGAAAGGCAGTAGTACAGATGGATGGAAAACTGTTGAACAGGCAGTAGGCGATGGGAATGATGAAAATTTATCAAAAGGGGATTTTATTAACTATAGTGCAGGAGATTGGACTTTAGAAGAAATTAATAAACTTAAAGAAGAGGGATTATACATAGATGGAAATGCGCCTACGCAAGCATTCACCTTTGGTGGATATACTTTTAAAGGGGATGAAAATAAAAATGAAGAGACAATAACAAGTAGAGATCAAAGTGTAGCAACGACGAGTGGGATTAACTTATATTCTGGATGGAGGGTATTAAGTATTGAAGAAAAAAATGGAGAAAAGAGAATAAGATTAATACACGCAGGAGTACCAGAATTATTCTATTTTACAAAGAATAAAAGTGATACGTATAGGAGTGAATATATTTTAAGCAGTGGAGAGAGGTTTAATGAATACAATAAGGATATACAGGGAAAAATTTTAAATTCAAGGAACCTTGATATGTATATTGATGAGAATATTGCAGAAGGTGCAAGTTTTATTACATATGATGAGGCTTATAATATTGATGGGCATGCTACTGCTACAATTTTATGGAAGTATTATAGTACAAGGGGGCTTAACTATCCTTACTTATTAGCCACGACTTTTAATGATTGGAACATGCAAATGGTAGGTGAAAGTGGAGTTATGCATCATGTAAGTGGTGATGTCTGTATAGGAGTTAGGCCAATAATAGACTTAAAAACAGATGTTGTATTAAAAGAGACGGAAAGAACTAAAGGGTTTGAATATGGGGAAGACATATATTATCAAACATGGGAAATACAATAAAAATGGAAAAAATAGGGATGTAAGAAAATTAGAATTATTTTATTACATCTTTTATTTCCTATAACATAAAAAAAGATTTATAGAGGATGAATGTATAAAATATTTTTTTAGGAAAAAAATAAGATAAAAGGGAGATTAATAATGAAAAACAAACAGGAAAGTATCAATATATTAAGGATGTATGGAGAGAGTACATTGCTTGAGATAGATGAATTTATTAAGAAATTTAATGTAACCAATGCAGGTTTAAATAAAGAAGAGGTCGCACTTAAATTAAAGAAAAACGGATTTAATGAAATAAAGGGGGCAAAACAGAAACACTGGTATAATTTTTTGATTGAGTCGACATTTACACCTTTTAATTATATTTTGATGGGGATTGCAGGAGTCCTTTATTATACAGACGTAATTTTAGCTAAAAGTCCAAACTATACGAATATTATTGTTGTATTAGCATTTGTTTTTATTAGTATGATATTAAATTTTTGGGAGGAATATAGGTCTTACCAAAAGGCAAACAAATTAAAAGAAATGGTGCAGATTACAGCTAATGTTTTGAGAAATAAAAAACAAATGAAAGTGCCATCTAAAGAAATTGTAGTTGGGGATATAATTGAAATATCGGCAGGAGATTTAGTTCCTGCTGATATACGATTGATTGAGACGATGGATTTATATATTAGCCAATCATCATTAACAGGGGAATCTGATACAGTTAAAAAAGGCATAGAGCAAAAAAACAAGAATGTTCAAGCTATAACGGACTTGGAAAATATATGTTTTATGGGAACAAATGTAATTAGTGGTTATGCCAAGGGTGTAGTAATAAAAACTGGACAGAATACTTACTTTGGTAAAGTCGCACACTTAATTAATTTAGGAAAGGAAAAAACTAGTTTTCAAAGTGGAATCGAAAATGTAAGTAAGTTATTAATTCGATTTATGGTAGCAATTATTCCAATAACATTTCTTGCAAATGTTTGGAAACATGATACTATAACTGCATTTACATTTTCTGTCGCAATTGCGATTGGAATAACCCCACTTTTACTTCCTGTAATATTATCATCAACTCTATCACAGGGTGCTATTAAGATGTCTAAAAAGAAAACTATTGTTAAAAAGTTAGATAGTATCCAAAGTTTTGGAGCTATGAATATTTTGTGTACTGATAAGACAGGAACATTAACAGAAGATAGGATTGTATTGGAAAAATACTTAAATATAAAGGGAGAAGAAGATAAGAGAGTTTTGAGACATGCTTTTTTAAATAGTTATTTTCAAAGTGGTCTAAAAGGAAATATTGATATTGCCGTTGTAAATAGAGCTCAAAAAGAAGAATTAAAACAAATTGTGAAGGAATATGAAAAAATAGATGAAATACCTTTTGATTTTACAAGAAGAAGATTATCAGTAGTTGTAAAAAAGGGCGAAAAAAAGCAGTTAATTAGTAAAGGGGCAGTTGAGGAAATTTTAAATATATGCAAATATGTTGACTACAACTCGGAGGTAACGGGAATAACAGAAGGAATAAAGAAAAATATTCTAAAAATTACAAAAAATTTAAATAAAGAGGGAATGAGAGTAATAGCAGTTGCACAGAAGAATGATATTTTAGATGTAGAGAAATTTTCAATAAATGATGAAGAAAATATGGTTTTAATGGGATTTATTGGATTTTTAGATCCTCCAAAGGAAAGTGCAAAGGAGTCAATACTAGAATTAAATACAAATCAAATAAGGGTTATTGTTTTAACAGGAGATAATGAAGTTGTAACAAAGAGTATTTGTGAAAAGGTTGATATTAATACATCACGAATAATTACAGGAAGCGAAATTGATAAATTAAGTGATATGGCGTTGTTAAGAATTTTAAAAGATATAAATGTTTTCGCTAAATTATCCCCTATCCAAAAGGCAAGAATAATTAGATTACTAAGGAAAGCAGGAAATATAGTAGGTTTTATGGGGGATGGTATAAACGATGCTCCATCACTCATTAATGCAGAAGTGGGAATATCTGTGGATACAGGTTCGGATATTGCAAAGGAAAATGCCGATATAATATTATTGCAAAAAGATTTAAAAGTTTTAGTTGAGGGAGTGAGAGAGGGGCGAAAAACCTTTGGAAATCTTCAAAAATATATAAAAATGGCAGCAAGTTTCAATTTCGGAGAGGTTATGTCAGTTTTTATTGCAAGTATCTTTTTACCATTTTTTCCAATAACGCCTATTCAATTATTGGTACAAAGTTTACTATATGATATTGGACAATTATCACTACCATTCGATAATGTTGATAAAGAGTATTTAGAGAAACCGCAAAGATGGAGTGTAGAAAGTTTGAAAAGATTTATGCTATATATGGGGCCGTTAAGCTCATGTTTTGATTTGCTAGTTTTTGTGATTTTATGGTTTGGATTTAAATTAAGAGCACCTCAGGCTGCAATCTTTCAGACCATATGGTTTTCATATGGTGTAGTATCAAATTTGGTAGGACTTCATGTAATAAGAACGACAAAGACGAAGTTTTTACAAAATAATGCATCTAAAGCAGTGTATGTTACATCTATATTGTTTAGTATACTTGCGATTTTATTACCATTTACGGTTGTAGGGAATTTTATTGGATTGGTTCCATTATCATTTAAATATATTTCAGTAATAATTATTATTCCTATAATATATGATATTGTTGCAGTTTATGCTAAAAAGAAATATATAAAAAGATATGGGGAATGGTTGTAAATATTTTATAATAAAAAGAGAAAAATGTA
>JAUNSP010000019.1 GCA_030539155.1 Clostridia bacterium | reverse complement strand
CAAAAATTACAAAAGTTTTGAAAAAAGTTTTCCACAGGTTAAAGGTTTTATAAAAAAATCATTGTCAAAATAAGTATAAAGAACATTTAAATTTAAAATATATTTTTTAGATTTAAACTAACCTTCTCTTTTATATGCTCCAATATATATATCGTTCTATCAACTATAGGGAGTGCCTGACTATATTCCTCTATTTCCAAATTTGCACTCAATTCTGCTAATTCCGTTTTAACCTTTTCTAATTCATCATGTTCAATATAATAAGACATTTTCTTATTTGCATTTTCCCATTGTTCATTTATTTTTTGTATTTTACCCATTAGATCATCATTAGCCTTTTCTTCTAATATAGCTTCCCTTAATTCTTCTAAATTTTCTGTTGTTTCTCTTATCTTATTATTCGTATGTTTTTGCGTTACTATATTAAAACACACTATTAATGAGATTATTACTATACAAATTATTATATCCTTTGCCATTATTACCTACCCTTTCTTTTTTGCTTTTTTTGAAAAAAAATCTCATCTTTTCCATTTATTGTTACGATTAAAGCTTCCTCTGCTCTTACTCCTAATTTTTTCAACTCTTTTTCTAGCCAATTAATGTTCTTTCCTATTTTTTGCAAATTTTTATGCATTACTTTTCCATCTATTACTAAGTCGTATATTATTCCCTCATATTCTGGTAATATATCTAAATCTTCTGGTCTTATCACTCTTTTATTTGGTTTCTGCACAATACTTATTTCTCCATTAGTTTCCAATATTGCAAATTCCACTTCGGCTATATCAGATATTCCACTTCCTCTAAGTCTTTCCTCTAATTCATTAATTGTATACTTTTCCTTCTTTAATGTATCTTCTTGAATTTTACCTCTATATATTAAAATACTCGGTTTCCCACATATTACTGCTCTCATATTTATACTCTTCATATTTATATTTGATATTAATAAATGCATAAATAATAAACCAAGTATTGGTATTATACCATTTGTTATTGGAATTCCTGTATCCGACATTGGTGCAGTTGCAACATCCGCTATCATTATTGCTATTGTAAATTCAAATGGTTGTAACTGACCTATCTCTCTCTTTCCCATAAGCCTCATTACAATTAGAATTAGAATATATAGTATTATGGTTCTTAATAAAATTATTAACATTTTTTTCCTCCAAATTTTGTCCTATATTTTTGTATTATTTTTAGCAATTCAAATTTTTTTATTCATTTTGAATAATAATTTTCTTTTAGTAAATAATATATAACAATAGCGGACAAATTTTTTTAAATCTGTGTGCATTTGTTTAGGGCCTAGCCCTTTATAATATAATATGAAAATATAATTTTCTTATTATATAAAACCAAATCATCTAGTTCTTTCATAAATTTTTTTAAGGAGGTTTTTTATATGGCTAATAATCAACAAATGAATAGTACAACTAACTCTACAAGTTCTACAGGAACTGGTTGGCAAATAATTGGAAGATTCATCGCTGCAGCTGTGGTTCTTGCTATTACAGCATTCTTCACCCCAGGGTTCACTATAAATAATTTTTGGACTTTAATTATTGCTGCTATAGTCCTTACTCTAATCGATTACTTGATTACTAAGTTCACAGGACTTCATGCAAGTTCTTTTGGAAAAGGTTTTGTAGGTTTTGTTCTATCTGTAATTGTATTGTATGTAACTCAATATTTCGTAGCAGGTTATACTATTTCGTGGATGGCTGCTATCGTTGGTGCTATCATTTATGGTATTGTAGACTACTTATTGCCTGGCGAACAACAATACTAATCATTTAGGGAAAACCCTTTTATATTATAGGAGAGTATAAAATTCCTATATACGAACAAAAGTGGCATGATTAATACACTTTAAACTTTTAAATTTCTCTCCATGCCACGTCTTTGTTTGTGCGACACAAATTTTCAAATTTGTGTGTAAATCAGTTTAGGGCCTAGCCCTTTTTATATAATAGGAAAGAATGACTCTCCTATTATATAAAAAAGCGGACATTTCTATGATTTATTAATTTTATCATATATTTGTCCGCATATTTTTTTGTGCCTAATTACACATTCTTTTATAATAATATAAGATCTAGCAAATTATTAGCTATAATAATGGTATCATGACTTTTTATATTTCATTTTTGTCGCCATTCCTCCTCTTATATGCCTCTCCGCTTTGTTTTCATCAAGTACGACCCTTACACACTTTGCTAAACTTGGATTAATTTTTAGTAATCTTTGACTCACATCTTTATGTACGGTACTTTTACTAATTCCAAATTTTGCTGCCGTTCCTCTTACTGTATCTTTTGAATCTATAATATATTGTGCAAGTTCTACTGCACGCTCATCTATTGATAAACTTCTCATATAAAAACCTCCATGTGAATATTTTTTATTTAAGTTTATTCCCGTTACAGTTGTATTAGAACAAAGTTAGAAAAAATTAAAAAATTCATATAATAGGACAATTAAATATTATCCCTTTTACTTGAAAAATTTGTTATATTTTTTGCATAATGGTAAATAATAGATTAAGTAAGAAAGGGGTGATTTTTTGTTTTATAAAATTAAGCGAATTTTATTAAATTTTTTTAATTACACTGAAAAAGACGATTATGATTTTAGTATTCCTTTAAATACTGGAAACGAAGAAACTAATCCATACAAAGATAATGAACCAACCAAAATTTATTCTTCTATTACTAAAAATTTAGATTATCTAAAATATAAATACAATACTTTAATAAATACTGACATTGTAATTAGAGAATTTACATTTGATGCCTTAAATAAAACATATAACGCCTTTATTATTTTTATTGATGGCTTAGTTGATGCTAATATAATAAATGACTTCACTCTAAAACCACTTATGCAAAGCCATACATTGCCATCGAAAAAGATTCCCTATACGCAAAATCAGAAAAAAGAGAAAAATAAAAAGGACTTATATTCATATGTTTACAATTGCTTACTTCCTCAAAATGCAATTACCGATACTTCTGATTTTGATAGCGTCCTTATGTCTATAAATAGGGGGCATTGTCTACTATTCGTAGACGGTTTAACCTCTTGCTATAATATTGACACAAAAAATTATAAGCAAAGAAGTATAGATAATCCAAATAATGAAATTGTTATTCGTGGTTCACAAGAAGCATTTAACGAGATTTTAAGAACAAATACTTCCCTTATTAGAAGGATTGTAAATAATGAAAATTTAGTTATAGAAAGTATAACTGTTGGCAAGATAAATAAGAACCCTTGTGCCATATGTTATATAAATAATATTGCAAATTCTAATTTAGTCTCAGAAGTTAAATATAGAATAAATAATATTGACATAGATTTTTTAATCTCATCGGGTCAATTAGAGCAACTTATCGAAGATAGTAGTAATATTAGTCTTCCCCAAGTAATTGCAACAGAAAGACCTGATAGGGCAAGTCATTACCTATTGGAAGGTAGAGTTGCAATAATAGTAAATGGTAGTCCTTATATCTTAGTTGTTCCTGGTGTCTTCAACGATTTTCTATCTTCTCCTGAAGATTTTAATCTTAAATTTCAATTCTCAAATGTTCTGAAATTTTTAAGATTAATGGCATTTTTATTTACCCTCTTACTACCAGGGTTTTATATGGCTGTCACAAATTTTCACCAAGAACTGCTCCCCACAGAGTTTCTGTTTACAATTATAGCTTCGAGGGCCTCTGTTCCTTTTCCTATAATTTTTGAAATTCTAATCATGGAATCTTCTTTTGAACTCATAAGGGAAGCCAGTATAAGAGTTCCTTCAACTATTGGGCCTACTATTCGGAATTATTGGTGCTTTAATACTAGGAGATGCTGCTGTAAATGCTAGTATTGTAAGCCCAGTGTTAATTATTATTGTTGCAATTACAGGTATCACTTCATTTGCAATACCAGATTTTACTCTTAGTTTTCATTGTAGGATAATGAGATTTTTATATATTATATTAGGATATGTTGCAGGTTTTTTAGGAATATCTGTTGGTTTATTTTTGCACATAATTACATTGTGTAAATTAAAATCATTTGGAGTTCCATATTTAGAACCTTATATTTCAGTAAATCCTAAGAACTTTAAAGGACTATTTATACCTATAATATGGAAAAGGGAAAAAAGGAACACTTCACTTAATACAAAGCGTCAGTACAAACAAGATTATATTAGCAGAAAATGGAAATATCCAAACAAATAAAAGGGGGTTTTATGGATTATAATAAACTAACTTCATACCAATCTGTTTCTTTAATTTTAATAGTAATTGTGAATCATCTAATTTTAGATTTACCTAACAATTTTATCGATGATTGTGGCTCTGGTGCGATACTAAATTCTATTTATGTTATATTTTTGGGCTTTATTTTCTGTATGGTTCTAATTAAACTTTTCAAAAATTTTTCAAACTCCGACCTATTAGATATTTCAGAGTTCTTAGGTGGAAAGGTTTTAAAAAATTTTATTGGCATTTTATTTATTGCTTATCTCCTTTTCACTCTTTCTATTTTGTTAAGAGATTTTGCTGAAGGTTTAACTTTAACATACTTTCCCCAAATGCCTTTATTTATTATCTTAATCCTATTTCTTATTCCACCTGCTATAAGCAATAAGATGGGATTTAAGGTT
Organism: Clostridia bacterium; assembly: GCA_030539155.1. Lineage (GTDB taxonomy): Bacteria > Bacillota > Clostridia > TANB77 > CAG-508 > JAUNSP01. Next base: position 17,724 of record JAUNSP010000019.1, on the reverse strand, counting down.
ATAATAAAAGCAAATTCATTTATTGTGCCAATAACCCTTTTAAGTTTTATAATAGTAAGTATTTCTACAATTTCATCATTTCAAATACAAAAAGCTTTTCCTATTTTAGGATATGGTTCATATAAAACTTTTTTTGTTGGCTCAAGTAATATTTTTGCATTTTCAGGATTAGGGTTTCTATACTTTATTGCACCAATGCTAAATAATAAACAAGATTTTAAGAAAATCACTTATATTTCTTTTTGGATAACGAGTTTCTTACTATTCTTTAGTATAGTTTCATTAATACTATCTTTCTCTTTTTTAAGATTTTTAAATGAACTATCACCTATATATTTACTTGTACGTGCCACAAATTACGGTCAATTCTTTCAAAGACCTGAAGCTATATTCATGTTTATTTGGATTTTATCCTTTATCGCATACTTATCCTCTTTAATTATCTTTTTACTGTATGTTGTAAAAAAGACGATTAAGGTAAAGAATCCAAATTCGCTTTCTTTATTAATTTGTAATATTATTTTTGTTATTGCTATTATTCCAACTTCTATTTGGCAAGTAAAATATTTACAAAGTGTATTTTATAAATACTTAAGCTTAATCTTATTTGGGGTTATTGGATTAACTATTTTAATACTTGCAAATATTAAACAGAAAAAATTAAGGAGGTTAAAACCAAATGCTTAAAAATTTAATATTTTTATCCTTCATTTTGTTAATTGGTTTATTTTGCCTTAGTGGTTGTTATGCTTCTAAAAATATAGATTCTCTCGCATATATTGTTGCTCTTGGAATAGATGTTGGCGAAAGGGCTAATTTAAAAATAAGTTTTCAAATTACTTTAGCCTCTAACCAATCTTCAGAAAAAAGTTCAGGCTCAACTTCTCAATCTACAAGTACAAATACAATTAGCATAGAGTGTGATAGTATTTATTCTGGCGTAAGTTTACTTAACAGTTACTTAAGTAAAAAAGCCAACTTCTCACATTGTAAAGCTATTATATTTTCTGAAGAACTTGCAACTCAAGGTATTTCAAAATATGTTTACACATTAATAAATGATATAGAAATAAGAACAAACTCTAATGTTATTATCTGTAAAAATAATTGTGAATATTTTATAAAAAATTCACAGCCCTTATTAGAACAGCTTTCCGCTAAATATTATGAAAGCATCCAAACTTCTGATAGTTATACAGGCTTTACTGAAAATATACAACTTAAAAACTTTTTTCTTGATTTAACCTACAAATATTCTTCTCCATATGCCGTTTTAGGGGCTGTAAAAACAAATAATAATAATCGGTGTGGATTCTAATACCAATTATATTGCTGGAGAAACACCTGTAGATATTAATAATAATATTGAGAATGTAGGAATTGCTGTTTTTAACACTGATAAATTAGTAGGCGAATTAACATCAATTGAATCAATTTGTCATTTAATTGTTTCGAACAAGCTAGAATCCTGTATTATCAATATCACAAATCCCTTTGACAATACAAGTGTATTAGACCTAGAAATTACACCAGAGAAAAGAACTAAAACCTCTGTAGATATTATAAATGGTTCTCCTTTTATACAAACGGATATATTTTTAAATTGTAAGATTTATAATATTGATGAGAATTCAAACTATTCTAATGCTGAAAATCTAGAAAAAATAAGGCAAAGTGCTAATTCTTATTTAACAAATGAAATTAATAACTATCTATATAAAACTTCAAAAGTTTTCAATTCAGATATTGATAATTTTAATGGTGTTGCAATTAGACCTTTTAGAACTTGGCAGGATTGGGAGAATTATAACTGGATTGCAAATTACAAAAATTCATTTTTCAAAGTTAATGTTACAACATATTTGCTTTCAAGCTATATTCTACTTTCAAGTTAAAATAATTCTTTACTCTAAACAATTTCATTCTAGCCATATGGGGGGATTTATGAATATTTTTGTAATTATTTTATGTATTTATACATTTATAAAAACTGTTTCCTATGCTTTCTTTGAGTATAGTTACCAAAAAAATAAGATAGCAGGAATAGCGATTTTTATCACATCGCTATTAACCTTGCTATCTACACTAGCTATCATAATTTTTGTAATATAAAATTCGATTTATGCTATTTTTAGCTCTAATCTTAATTTATCAGAAACCATTGCAATAAACTCTGAATTTGTGGGTTTACCCCTTACTGCTGATATAGTATAACCAAATATACTTTCTACTGTATCTGATTTTGTTCTTGCCCACGCAACTTCTATCGCATGCCTAATTGCACGTTCAACCCTTGATGGTGTGGTTTCATACCTTTTAGCAATTTCTGGATACAATAATTTGGTTATTTGATTTATTGTTTCAATATTATTAACAACCATAATTATTGCTTCCCTTAAATATTGATATCCTTTTATATGTGCAGGTACTCCTATTTCATGTATTAGGTTAGTTACCTTAGCTTCTACCCCATTCTGCGCTGAAACTTTTTTTGGTATTGATACGTAAGGAGATTTTATTTCCCTTTCCGTTACTGAATTGTTTTCCCCAACAAATTGATTTGACTTTATTTCTTTTACTCTTTTTATTAATACATCTATATTAAATGGTTTTACTATATAATATTCTGCACCTAAAGTAATCGCCCTTTGAGTTATTTTGTCTTGACCCACCGCCGAAAGCATTATGTATATAGGTGTCTTTTCCAATTCCATGGTGTTTAATTTTTCTAACACGCCTATACCATCCAATTTTGGCATAATAATATCAAGTAATACTATATCTGGCTTAAATTCTACGATTGCATCTATAGCTTGTTCCCCATTTCTTGCTATTCCTACTACTTCTAAATTTTCCTCCCTGTTTAAATAAGTCTCTAAGTTTTTTGCGAATTCAAAATTATCATCTGTAATTAATACTTTAATTTTGTTACTCATTTGCCCCTCCTTTGATTTTATAAATTGTAAATTATTTACAATTCGAATTATAATATATTTTACAAAATTTTGCAATAGTTTTTGGTAAATTTTTCTAATTTATTTTATATTAATTATTATATCAACATTTTTTCTTATTTTACAACTTTTTCCTACCTCTATTTTCTCAACTTTAATAGATTTTTCATCTTTATTATCAAGAATTGTTTGTATATCACTCTCGTTCGCGTATAAAATAATATTAATATTTTTTTCATATTCTATTTTATCTATTGTTATATTCTGTTTTTTACAAAAGTATTTAAATTTATCGAATTCTTTATAATTTACTTCTATATAAACCTCTTTTCCTTCTTCCTCCTCAACCAATTTTGCATTTTCCAAAGCAAGCTGCGATGATAGTGTATAAGCCTTTACTAACCCCCCTGTTCCTAATAATATACCTCCAAAATATCTTACAACTATTATCAATATATTTTTTAGATTGTTTTTTATTATTAAATTTAATATTGGCGCACCAGCGGTTCCACTAGGTTCTCCATCATCAGAAGATTTATTTATAACGTCATTTTTCTTTATAAAACTGTACGCATAACATACGTGTTTTGCATCGTAATATTTTTTTCTTATACCTTTTATTATATCCTCTGCTTGACTAGCATCTTCTATGTAAAAAATATTTGATATAAATCTCGATTTTTTTTCAATTAACTCTGCATTTACACTTTCATATATTGTCATATATTTTCCCATATTACAAAATATCTCCTTTCATTAACTTGATATTCCCGCGGAATATCCCGTTGAAAATGCTATTTGTAAATTAAATCCACCAGTATAAGCATCTACATCTATTACTTCGCCTGCGAAATATAAACCTTTGATTATCTTTGATTCCATAGTTTTAGGATTTATTTCTCTTACATCCACACCTCCTGAAGTAATAATGGCTTCTTCTATGGGTCTTGTAGACTTTATTTGAAGTGTAAATTTTTTAAGTATATTTATTAAATTCTGCCTTTCGTTCCTAGTTATTTCATTTACTTTTTTATTCTCATCTATCTTACTTAAACTTATTACTGTATTTATCATTTTTAAAGGTAATAAATCATTTAAACTGTTTTTTAGTATCTTGTTTTTTTCTTTTTCAAAATCTCTTATTACTCTTAAATCTAACTTCTGAATAGATAGGGCTGGTTTTAAATCTATCTGTAACTCTATTTTATTATTTTTTAATAACTCCTCAATATTTTTTTGCCTATTTAAATGAGCCGATGCACTTAAAATAATAGGCCCTGATACACCAAAATGTGTAAATATCATCTCTCCAAAATCTTCATAAAAAATCTTTCCATCTTGTTTATTTATCATGCATATTTGTACATTCTTTAGACTTAATCCTTGCAACTGCCTTACAATTTTCAAATCACTATCAGTTACCTCTAATGGTACAAGTGATGGTTTAATGTTTGTAATAGTATGACCCATTTTTTTTGCAAATTCGTATCCATCTCCATTAGACCCAGTTAAAGGATAACTTTTTCCACCAGTTGCTACAATAACCTTCTCTGCATCTATATTTTTCCCTGTACTGGTTTGTACTCCTATTACTGTCTTTCTATCTACATTTATCTTTTTTACTTGTGTTCCAAGCAATACCTTTATACCTAACTCTTTTATTTTACTTTCAAAGGCTCCTAATACATCCATTGATTTATCTGATACAGGAAATACCCTATTTCCTCTTTCTACCTTTACTTGCACTCCCTGACTTTTTAAAAAATTTATTATATCCGTATTTGTAAAATTTCCAAATGCACTATATAGAAATTTCCCATTTCCTGGTACATTCTGTATGAAATCGGATATTGGTAAACTACTGGTTATATTACATCTTCCCTTTCCTGTAATCAGTAATTTTCTTCCCAAAGTATTCATTTTTTCTATTAATACTACATCGTTTCCACTTTCCTTGGAGGCGATTGCGGCCATCATTCCTGCTGCTCCACCCCCTATTATTACTGTTTTCATATATTTTTTATCTCCATTTTTTATTATTTTAAAATGTGTCAACTTTTTAAATAAAGTGACACATTCTTATTATTTTATAGGAATTTCCTATAATATTTAAGGACTTCGCCTTAAACAAATATATTTTATTATACCATACGTTTTAATTTATGTCAACTCTTTATCCATAATAGTGTATTTAATTTATGATAAAATCACCTTAGAACTTTATAAGCGAATATTTCACTCTCTTTGTATAATTTTGATAAATATAGACAAAATAGGGAGGTGAGTTATTTAATGTTAAAAGAAAAAGATTTAAAAAGAGCAACCATAATTGAAGCTTGTATAAACGGAACATGTACTATAAAAAAAGCTGCATTTATTTTAGGACTTTCTGAACGCCGTGTAAAACAAATAAAAAAGACCTATGCTCCCATCTCAAAGAACCAAGGTGCCCTATTTAGAGCACCTTGGTTCCTATTAATTCTTATAAAAATATTTTTTTCTTGTTTTAATTCCACGCTTCATCAAGTAACTTATTATAAATATTATAATTTTCCAAAGCTTCTTTATTTTTTTGTTTTTCACTGCCACTTCTTGGTAAATGATTAATATGATACACACAAGATGACAACACCGGAATAACATAACACCCTTGAGCTATAAGATTTGAAGCAAAATATGCATCTTCCATTCCCCATCCTTTAAATGTATTATCAAAAGGTTTTGAAAAATTTATTAAAGATTTATGTAAAGCAATATTGTGACCTGTAACTACTGTTGCAATATTATAAATTCCAACTTGAGAACCAAAACTTAATTCTTTAAAATAATTTGTATCATCTAATATTTCAAATTGTTCACCAATATATGCCTTATTACATCCAATGTGATATTCCTTTGCCTTTGTAATAATTCTACTATCATCAAATTTAGTACAAGAATCTATTCCCTTAAGTAAATTATTACTATTTAAAATATCTGAATCTCTATCAATATTCTTTCTCATACAAACAAATATAGCATTTGGAATAAGCTGCATTCTAATATTCATATCATAGATATAATTTTTACTCAAAATAATATCTGAATCCATAAATAATAAATATTCATATTTTGCAATCGCATAACCTACATTTCTTGCATTAGATAATCCCATGTTATTTTCTAATGAAATTATTTGTAATTCAAAATCTAAATTTCCCCTAATTCTATTAATTTCTTCAATAATATTATTTTTTGAGCCATCATTAACAACAATAACTTGAATTTTATTTTTTTCAGCCTTAGATAAATTTTGTCCTTGTATTGATAATAAAGAATAGATTACATTTTGATTATATACTGGAATTATTATACTCATATTTCTTATATTATATTTGCCTATTTCTTTATTATTAATTGTTAATAAATCTTGATTAGTCACATATTTATAGTAATATTCTAAATATGAATAATCATTAGAAATATTTGACAATCTTAATCTTAAAGATGTACTTGTTGAGCGTATATCTAATCCAACTTTTACACTATAATTCTTTATAATAGCATTTAAATTTCCTATTTGATCAAATAAATACTGTGCCTTTGGATTTTTTTGTAATTTATGTTCATTAATATTATTATAGTATAATAAATCAAATTTAATTTTAAGATTATTAATAAGCTCTTCATTATTAGAAGATATTATTGTACCATGATATGTATTTAATAATAAAGAACAACTTGTAAAATTATAAATCGTAATATCATTAATATAATATTTTTTACTATTATCTAAACTCTTAAAAAAATATTTTATATTCTTATTTTTAATAAAAACCTTTTTTAATCTATCATTTTTTCTAAAGCAAATCTTATTATTTAATATTTCTATACGAAAATCTCCATTTTCTTCAAAAATATCTAATCTATTTTGTATTTTTGGTAGTAATTCCAATTCTATTAAATAATTAATAATTTGTTTTATTTTTTTCTCTTTATCTATTATTAAATATTTCATTTTTTTAAACTCCTTTATATATCAAATGAAAAATCTATATCTTCAGTTGAAATCGAGTAGTTTTCATCATAGAAAGATATATTTTCATTTATTTTATCATTATAAACTTTATACTCCCTAGAATTATTCCAATGTCTACCATCTTTAGCAAACACATTATATTTTATATTATCCCCAGGTAAAAATTTGTAATGCAATAAATATGAACAAAACTTTGCTTTATTATTTATGTTCCATGGATAATAAAAATGATCATTAATAAAAATCTCTTTTCCCGTATATTTGATAAAAGGTATTTTTTGTAAACTCGGATTTATTCCAAAAACTCTTGATCTTGGTCCTCCAAAAAAACGTATCCCATAAGATGTAGCTATTGATGTTCTATAGGTATTTTTGTCTACATACTTAAAATCTTCTAGTTTTCCTTCATACATTTTTTTATCAGTATATACATCAAGCATCATAGTTTTAATGATAAATAATTTTTCTTTTTTTATAAAATCTTCTAATAATTTTTCTTTATAGTCTTTATATATAAATAGTTCATCAGAATCCACAATTAAATAATAATTATTAATTCCATAGAATTCAAAAATTTGTTGTTTCCACCCACACATTTTATAACAATTATACATTTCGTCTATTTTCCAAAAAGAAATATTTACTATACTTTCATATTTTTTTAATAATTTTGTTGAATTATCAGTAGAATTATTATTTACTAATACAAAATTTTTAATACCTATATTAATATAATGATTCATCCATTTTTCTACAAAGTTTTCAAAATCATTGTAAAAACAAACTAATATAATACCTTTATCAAATTTTATATCATTTAATTTTTTTAACTCTTTAGTCTTAATTCCATCAATATAATTTTGAAAACAATTATCTGATAATTCAATATTATTAAATTCTTTCTTTATCATTTTTATCAAATTATTTTTTAAATCATTATTTATTTCTAAAGTTTTTATGTCATTTAATCTTTTTTGAATCTCACTTAATCTTATTTTATCAAGTTTTTTAGCATACTTAAAAAATTGTGAAAAATCCACATCAATAAATTCTTCTACTTTACCAGTTTTTATATGAGGTGACTTTATACACAAAATTCTTTTTAAGTATGATATAATTGAACCATGAGAAACAATTATTATTGTATTTGATTTAAAATTATTGTTATAAACATCTTTTAAGAAATTACATAACCTAATTTCTATATCATATTTATTTTCTCCATATTCTCCAAATCTTACAAAATAATCTCCATTAATTTGTTTTATTCTTGTATTATCTAATTCTTCATTATTCTTTTTTTGAGAATATTTTCCATTATTTATTTCACGAAGTCTATTATCTATAATTACCTCAGTTTTATTATATTTTTCAAATACAAAATGTGCTGTTTCAACTGTTCTTGGAAATGGTGAAACATAAATTTTGTCTATTTCTTTTGGTAAGAATTCTATTGACTCTAATGCTGTTTTTATACCTTTTTCTGTTAATACAGACCAATAAATCTCCTTGTCAGAAATTATTTCTTTAACATTATCTGTTGCTTCTCCATGCCTCATAAAAACTATATTCATTTTAACACCTCTATTATTTCTTTAACTTTATTTTGCCAGTCATATTTATCTAGTACATATTTTCTGCAATTATTTGCAATTTTTACTCTATTACTATTTATAGCCTTTTTTATACCATTTACTATAGATTTAGTATCAGTATCAATAAGAATTCCTCTTTCATCTGATAATAATTTCCTATTTATTTTTGTATTAGTCGCTATTACAGTTAATCCACTACTCATAGCCTCAAGAATTGTCCCCTGTAGTCCTTCTCCATATTGTGACGGAGAAATAAAGATATCCGCTTCTTTATAATATTTTTCTGTATTATTAACAACACCCGTAAAAATAACATCCTTAGAAATTTTTTCTAATCTTTTTCTATCAGGACCATCCCCAACTATTGTTAAATTACAATCTATTAAATTACGAATTTCTTCAAAAGCATATATTATTTTATCAATATTTTTGCGTTGAATAAGTCTACCTACAAATAATAAATTAATTGGTTTTGAATTAGAATATTCTAATTTTTTTAGAGAAAACTTATTACAATCAACTCCTGTTGATATTACTATAACACCTCTATGTATAATTTTGATAAATATACACAAAATAAAATCGTGAGTCTGCCCCGTGGTGAGCGGAATAGACTCACGATTTATACATAGATGAAGTTTTCCAAAACTATTGACACTTTTTATCCATAATAGCTTTGCAATAATATTTCCTTCAATTCAGAAACTAATGGTAACCTTGGATTAGCACTGGTACATTGATCTTCGAAACTTCTTTCTGCCAACATATCAACCTTAGATAAGAACTCCTGCTCGTTAATTCCTGCATCCCTAAAACATCTAGGAATTCCTAAATCCTCATTCAATTTTTTTACTTCTTGTATTAAAGAATATACCCCCTCCTCATTTGTATATGCTGGAAAATTCATTTTTCTCGAAATATCAGCATATTTTTGATCTGCAATAAAATATTCATACTTAGGAAATGATACAAACTTAGTAGGTTGTTGTGCATTATATTTGATTACATAAGGAAGTAAAATTGCATTTATTCTGCCATGTGGTAGGTGAAATTCTGCTCCTATCTTATGTGCTAAAGAATGATTTATCCCTAAAAAGGCATTTGTAAAAGCCATTCCTGCTATTGTACTACTATTGTGCATCTTTTCCCTTGCACGCCTGTTATCACCATGATGATATGCTTCTCTTATATTTTGGAAAACGAGTTGTATTGCTTTTTCTGCCAACCCATCTGTAAAATCTGAAGCCATATTAGAAACATATGCCTCAATTGCATGAGTTAGCACGTCCATTCCCGTATCTGCAGTAATTTGTTTTGGTAATGACATTACCAAATCGGGGTCAATGATTGCTACACTTGGTGTTAATTCATAATCTGCTAATGGGTATTTTATTTCCCTTTGTTTATCCGTTAAAACTGCAAAGGATGTTACCTCTGATCCTGTTCCAGAAGTTGTTGGAATTGCAACTAACTTTGCTTTCTTCCCCAAATTAGGAAACTTATAAGCCCTCTTTCTTATATCCATAAATTTTAGTTTTAGACCCTCTATATCGGTTTCAGGATGTTCATAAAACAGCCACATTCCCTTTGCCGCATCGATAGGACTTCCTCCACCAAGTGCAATTATTACATCGGGAGCAAATTCTCTCATTCTTTCTACCCCTCTTTGTATAGTATCAAACGATGGATCAGGTTCAACTTCTGAATAAATCTCTGAATGTACGTAACCATTTCTATTTCTAAGATGATAAAGTATTTTATCAACATATCCTAACTTAACCATTGATTCATCCGTTACGATAAATGCTCTTGTTATATCCTGCATTTTCTCTAAATAAGATATCGAACCCGCTTCAAAATATATTTTATTAGGAATTTTAAACCACTGCATATTAACTCTCCTTTTTGCCACCCTCTTTATATTAACTAAATTTACTGATGAAACATTTGCAGTCGTTGAATTCCCCCCATAGGTTCCACATCCAAGGGTAAGCGAAGGCATATTCGTATTATAAATATCTCCTATAGCACCATGAGTAGAAGGGGAATTTACAATAATTCTACCTACTTTTACACTACTTGAGAATTTTAAGATAGTTTCATTATTTTCCGAATGTATTACTGCCGAATGACCTAAACCACCAAATTCTATTAATTTTTCAGCTAATTCAATTCCTTCATCATCATTTTCTACAATATAGTATGCCAAAACTGGACTCAATTTTTCTTTTGAAAATGGATACTCTATTCCAACCCCATTTTCTCCAAGTACTAAAACTTTCGTGTCCTTTGGAACTTCAATTCCCGCTCCCTTTGCTATCTCATAAGGACTTTTACCCACTATATCAGCATTTAGTGCACACTCATTTTCTGATACAAACATACTAGCCCTCAACTTTTCAGTCTGCTGTTTATTTAAGAAAAAGCATCCACTCTCCTTCATTAATTCTTCAAATTCTTTTGCTATATCACGGTGAACTATAACAGACTGTTCTGAAGCACATATCATACCATTATCAAATGCCTTTGACATTACTAAATCATTTACAGCTCTTTTTAATTTAGCTGTTTTATCTATATAACAGGGTACATTTCCGTGGTCCAACTCCTAGGGCTGGTTTACCACATGAATAGGCTGCCTTTACCATACCCCTTCCCCCCGTTGCAAGTATCAAATTAATATCGGGATGGTTCATCAACAACCTTGTGGCAAGTTTTGACGGTTCTTCTATCCATAAAATACAGTTTTCTGGAGCACCTTTTTCCACAGCTGCATCCCTTAAGATTCTCGCTGCCTCACTACTACATTTCTGTGATGAAGGATGAAAACCAAAAATAATAACATTCCTTGTTTTTATTGAAATTATTGATTTAAACATAGTAGTAGAAGTAGGATTTGTAACCGGAGTCACTCCTGCGATTATTCCAACAGGTTCTGCTATCTCCATGTAACCTTCCTCTTCGTTTTCCTCTATAACCCCAACCGTTTTATCATTCTTTATACTATGGTAAATATATTCTGAAGAAAACATATTTTTAGTTATTTTATCTTCATAAATTCCTCTTCCCGTTTCCTCTATCGCCATTTTTGCAAGTTTCATATGATTTTCAATCCCAGCCATTGCCATTGCACTTACAATATCATCAACCTGTTGTTGGTTTAAGTTCATAAACTCCTTTGATGCAATTTTCGCCTTTTCCACTAAATCATCTATTTGCCCTTGAACTCTCTTAACTTCCTCTTCACTATATTCTTCCATCTTTTTACTTCCTTTCATAAATTAGTATTTACTTATCATTTGATTTATATTATCAATATCAGTCCCTATTATTTCATTATTGGATTTTATATATTTTTTCTTCAAGGATATTACTCTATCTACACTCTCATTTATCCTATCCTCATCTATTTTACAATTTTGTACTAGCCTCTTTATTTTTTCTAAAGCCTTGAATATATATTTATTTTCAAAGCTAGTCAAAAGTAGGTCATTCCCCGCTTTTAACGCTCTGATTACTGAATTAACCTTACCATAAAGAAAACAAGTCGATTTCATTTTTAAATTATCTGTAATTATTATACCATTATAACTCATCTTCTCTCTTAAATAGCCAGTTATAAACTTTTTTGAAAGTGATGCTGGAAATATTAAATCAACATTTAAAACCATTAAATGTCCTACCATCATTGCATCAGCTCCATTTTCAATAGCATTCTTAAAAACAGAAATATCCTCCTGTTCAAGTTTCTTTATTCTCTTTATTATTATAGGCAACGTAAAATGTGAATCAATCCTCGTCGCCCCATGTCCTGGAAAATGCTTTATTACCGTAATCAATCCCTGTTTTTTCATTTCTTTCATGGCTAATATTCCGTTCTCCATTACCTCTTCCTTTGTTTCTCCATAACATCTATTCCCTATTGCATGATTATCATCAAATCTCTTTATATCTAAAACAGGTGCAAAATTCATATTAATCCCAGATTCTATTAGCATCTTTCCAATAATTTGTGCTGACTCTCGGACATTTTCTAAACTTCCGCTTCTTACTATTGTACTTGCACTAGGTAAATTTTTAAACTCACTTGGCATCCTATTTACCCTTCCACCCTCTTGGTCGATTGCAATAAACAAAGGAATTTTATTATCTTTATTTAAGTCATTCAAAGCTCTTATTAAATTCAACATATCCGCATAACTCTTAAAATTTTTTCTATATAAAATAAACCCTCCTATTTTATACTTTAAAATAAACTCCTTTGTTTGTTCCGTTACAGAATCTCCATCAATTCCAACTATGAAAAGTTGTCCAATTTTTTCCATTAAAGTTAATTCCAAAAAGCACCACCTTCTTCTTGTACTATTATATAATATATAAAAAATCAATGCAATCTTTTTCTTAAAATTTTTCAAGTTTTAGTTTTAATTTAATCCCCGCAACTCAACCAAAATTATATCTTCACCAATACACTTAATATTTTTCCATGGAATTACAATATCATTACCTCCAGAAAAAATTTTAAGCATTCTATTCCCTCCTGGGACTATTATTGATGTGATAGTTCCTGTTTCCAAATCAGCACACACATCCTGAACATAACCTAGCCTTCTTCCATCGTTCATGCTCACGACCTCTTTATGCTTAAAATCTAAACCTTTTTTACTATTCATTACCCATACAAACTCCTTCTATTTATTCTTATTCATAAAAGAAACATTTATGAGTATATTCTCTTTATATTCTTTATGGCGCTTTTTTCTAGTCTAGAAACCTGCGCTTGAGAAATACCTATCTCTTGAGCGACTTCAGTTTGGGTTCTCCCTTGAAAAAACCTTTTATTAACAATCATCTTTTCTTTATCATTTAGTCTCTTTATCGCTTCTAAAATAGTTATATTCTCTGCCCATAATTCATCAGTATTTTTTGTATCTTTAACTTGATCCATAATATATATATTCTCTGCAGCATCCCCATATACAGGCTCTTGCAACGATATTGGATCTTGTATAGCATCCAAACTAAACGCTATTTCTTCTTTTTCCACTCCTAATTCTTTTGCAATTTCCTCTATAGATGGCTCCCTTTGATTTTCCTTTATCATTCTCTCTTTAACTCCTATTGCCTTGTATGCTAAATCCCTTATTGAACGACTCACCCTTATAGAATTGTTATCCCTTAAATATCTCCTAATCTCTCCTATTATCATCGGTACAGCATAGGTTGAAAATTGAACATTTTGACTTAAATCAAAATTATCAATTGATTTAATTAATCCTATACACCCTACCTGAAATAAATCATCTACATTTTCTCCCCTATTTGAAAATCTCTGTAGTACACTTAAAACCAATCTCAGATTTCCATGTATAAATTTCTCTCTTGCTTCCATATCTCCCTTTTTTATTTTTTCTAATAGTTCCTTTTTTTCATTATTTGTTAGTAACGGTAATTTTGCGGTATTAACACCACATATTTCTACCTTTCTTATCAAATAAAAACCCCCTTTAAAAACTAATCTTAATAATACGATTATTTCCAAAAAAGGTTTTTTATATACATTTTAAATTATTGATACCTAAACAATTTCACATAACATTCTTTTTATGTTTCCTTGAGGCTCTGCCTCAAAAGTCATTTTCTCTTTTGTAACTGGATGTGTGATTGTAAGTTTGTATGCCCAAAGTGCAATTTTTTTACGTTTGCCCCTCGTTCCGTATTTTTGATCTGCATAAATACTATGATTTCTAGATGAAAACTGGACCCTTATTTGATGATGCCTCCCTGTATGTAAATTAACCTTAACAAGTGATAAATCTGCGCCTTCATCATATTTTATTACCTCATAATCAAGTTTAGCATACTTGGCTCCTACCTCTTCAGCTTTAGCAACTCTACTCAAATTTGTTCTTTCATCCTTAATTAAATAATCTTCTAGCACCCCACTTTTTTCTTCCATCTTACCATCCACTATCACTAAATATGTCTTTTTAAATTCCTTATCCCTGACCTGCTGACTAAGTCTTGACGCTGCCTTTGAGGTTCGTGCAAAAATCATAATTCCCCCCACAGGTCTATCTAATCTATGTACTAAACCTAAATAAACATCTCCAGGTTTATTATATTTTTCCTTAATATATCTTTTTACAATAGTGAGCATATCATCATCACCTGTTTTATCGCCCTGAGAAGGTACATTAGGCGGCTTTACAACTACTATTATATGGTTATCTTCATATACTACATTTAAATCCATTATCTACTCCTTCTCCCATCTACCATAAATTCCACAAGGAAGTACACAATTAGAATTGTTCATAGGAAGTCCAATTTCGCCATTTGAATACTTTCCATTTTCATTTTTACCAATGTTAAACCTTAAAATATTCTCCAATACCATACTTGATATTCCTGTTGTATACGAATTTATTAAGAAAAATAACGGATCATCACTAAGTATTTTAGCACAAAGTTCTACAAGTTCAGCTATATTATCTTCAAATTTCCATATTTCTTTATTTGTGCCTCTACCATAAGAAGGTGGATCCATAATAATCGCATCATACGTATTTCCCCTTTTTATTTCTCTATTTACAAATTTCACTACATCGTCAATTATATATCTTACTGGTTTGTCTTCTAAATTAGACGCCATTACATTTTCCTTTGCCCAGTTAACCATTCCTTTAGAACTATCCACATGGCAAACGGAAGCCCCTGCACTTAAACACGCTACAGTTGCGCCACCAGTATAAGCAAACAGATTCAATACCTTTATTTGCCTATTTTCTCCTTTAATTTTATTTATCATCCAATCCCAATTAACCGCTTGTTCTGGAAATAAACCTGTATGTTTAAATCCCATCGGTTTTATATTAAAAGTTAAATTTTTATAGCTAACCTGCCATTCTTGGGGTACTTTTTTAGAATATTCCCATGCGCCTCCACCAGTTTTACTTCTATTGTATCTTGCATTCACATTATCCCACTTTTTGGGAAAACTCTTTTGTTTCCAAATTATTTGAGGATCAGGTCTCACTAATACTACCTTTCCCCATCTTTCTAATTTTTCACCATTTGCCATATCTAGTATTTCATAATCTTGCCATTTATTTGCTATTTCCATTTTTACTTTTGCTCCTTCCAATTTTACAGTTATAAGTTAATAATATATTCAATCATTTATAACATGACCACACTTCTTAATTTTTTTACATTTTAGAAAATCAAAAGATTCCTATCATTGAAAAAAATCTATTTATTAATATGCAATTTACTACGCTTAAAATAATAAGTACGCCCACACAAATTCCCATCCATTTATACTTATCCAAGTTTAATCTTTGAATAAACGTCCTTTTATGTAATACTCGTCCAAAAGTTTTCTCCATAATATTCCCTCCTTATATATTATATATGCAGAATTAAAATATTTATGATAACTTTTGTGCGACAATATTTTCTTATTTGTTACATATTATACTATTTTTGCAACTATTTTACAATACTTTTTCAAATTTTTTACAATTTTTAAAATATAACGAATCATATACAAAAAAAATGCAAGAAAACGACATTTTACTTGCCATTCTCCTGCTTTTAATTTTATATTTACACAGTTACATTTTAAAAATCTATTATTGATCAATATTCTAATATCTCCTATTATAAATTTTCTCCGAATATTATTTCTAAAACTTATATTTATATTTTATTTATCTTATTTGTGTATTTATCGTAGAACCATTTTTTTCTAAACCATCTACCCACTGCTCTACATCATCATTTTTTACATAAATTGTACATGGCACATTAATAAGTTGAAACATTTGAGGTGCTATTATTTGATCCTGTCTTGTTACTCCAAATTCTCCAAAATAAATCTTTTCTAATTTATTACAATTATAAAAAATATAATTCATATATGTAGTATTATTAGAATAAAAATATTTACCTAAATCTAGTTCAGTTAAATTCATACAAGAATTAAACATTGAAGACATATTTGTAACATTACTTGTATTAAATTTATTTCCCAAATCTAAACTTGTCATAACTTTACATTCCCTGAACATATTTCCCATACTAATAACATTACTTGTATCAAAGTTATCTCCTAAATCAAGGTTCTCTAATACCCAACATCTTTCAAACATTGAATCCATCTTAACAACCTTACTAGTATCAATATTTCCTAAAGTTAATGAGGTTAGATTATCCATTTGAAAAAACATAGCTTGCATTGTTATAACATTTTCTGTATTGAAACTACTTATATCTATATTTTGTATATTTCGTGTCATATTAAACATTGCATGCATATTAATAGTATTTATTGTATCAAAATTTCCACCAAAATCGTAATTCGTTGTTGATGTCATTCCATACATTCTATTAAATAAATTATCACAATTTATTGGTGCTATTACACCTCCATTTGCTCCTATATATAAATCAAATTTATCTCCATTAGCAACTTTCCAACATAATACTGATTGTTCCGTATGCCCTTTTGCAGTTATATCTATTGCATTTCCCTCAGGAAATTCGGGCGGTATTTTATTATTTTGAAATGTAATTGAACTAATATTTTGTCTTTCTATATTAGTATTTAACCATAAGTCGTTTCCAGCACCTACAATATCTCCCATCATTACATTATCATCTTCTTCTAACACAACTTTAATTTTATTAGTAATTGATGAATCTAAATAATTGTCTAAATATACACAATAAACTTTCCCATCTACTACAACTGCTGCCTCTATTGTTGAGGCTGTTACATCATCACTTTCTGGATTATATGGAAATCTATTATACATTTCCAGTCCATCCAACTCCCCTAATAAATACTCTTCCATTGTAGCTTCAATCGTTCCTCCCATTTGACAAGTTACTAAATCCATTTCTAATTTTTCTTCTGCTGATGCAAGTTCATAATTTTGCTTTGCTAACTTTGCTTTTTGGAAAATTCCATTACTTCCTAATGTCAAATTAATTGTAATCCCTGCCAAAATTAGCATAATTACAATAGTGATAATTAGTGCAATTAAAGTTATACCCTTTGCGTTACAAGAGCCCCTATTCACATTTTGTCCGCAGTTATTAAAATTTTGCACATCAAAATTAGAGCCCGAAAAAATTTCCGCACCTCTGC
>JAUNSP010000018.1 GCA_030539155.1 Clostridia bacterium | reverse complement strand
CTTTTTTTATTTTTATTTTGTTCCAGTTTTTTATTTAATTAAAATAAAAAGTTGGAACAAAATATTAAAATTTAAATCCCAACTTTTTTTATATTAATCATAAATTATTTATTTACCAATCATATTATTTACCAAAATAAACATTTCCTCCTATTACTTCTCCTTTAACTCCACTTCTTGCTGATCTAAATGACAAGTAATCATGGTTTCTCTTTCCATTTAAAGCATCTACAACGGCTTTTTCAACTGAAGATGAATAATTTCCATTTAATCTTCTTTTCCAATTACTATCTATCGAATAACAAAATTGTCCTTTAGCTTTATACTGACTTAATGGGTCTTTACCTTTTCCACCCCATTTAGTACTTTCTGCCCTATTACATGCACAAGTTATTACAGCCAATGCACCATTATAACTTGAACCACACTCTTGTGCAGTTATAGCACACAATAAATCTAATTCATTTTTTGAATAGTTCCAAACACCATTACTGTATGATACTGAACTTCTTGTTAAAGAAGATTCTCTGTTTGTAACAGTTTTTACTCTCACTTCCACAATTTTATCAACTGGTTCTTCGATAATTTCTGAAGATATTTCCACCCTCTCTATCTCAATATCATTTTGGTATCTTATTTTATATGTTACTTTTCTTAATCCGTTTTTTCCATTTTTTATTATTTTTTCTTTAACCATAGCTGATCCATCTGAAATATCTTTTGTAATTGTTTCAAAGGGTATTACCTCTTCCACAACAACAATTTTTTCGGTTATTTTGTCATAGTTTTCTAATATTTCCTCAACGTTTACTAGTTGTTCATCTTTTGCCTTTTCTACAACCTCTTCACCTTTTATTATTTTTATAGTTTTATTATCTGTTAATTCTTGATTAATATCTGGTACAGATTTTTCATCAGATAATAAAACAATATGATTCTCTTCTAATATGTCAGCTATTTTTGTTTTAGTAGTAAATACTGACATCTCATAATTATTTGAAAGTACTATTTTCACATTATTTAATTTTGAATTAGTAGCCATTACTGTAAAACCCATAACCCCTACTATTACCAAACTAATAAGTATTATTTTCATTAATGAAATTGATGCTTTTTCATCTTTTTTCATAAATTCCTCCTTATTAATTACATTATATATTGTTTCCGTAAGAAAAAATGTAATTTTTCAAGACATCCTTATTATAACATATATGTTTTTTTTTGTCAAATTTTCTAAATATTAACTTTTTGTTGATATACCAATATATATTCAATCTATACAAAAAAATTTTTAAATTTTTTATTTTTTATTGTATAGTTCTTATAATTATGTTATTATGAATATATAATATATAAAAGGAGGTTTATCATGATTTTAATAATTTTATTAGTACTATTACTTGTTTTAGTTGTAATATATAATGGTTTGATTAAAAGTAGATTAAAGGTTAAGAATTCTTGGAGTCAAATTGATGTGCAATTACAAAGGAGATTTGATTTAATTCCAAATTTAATTGAAACTGTTAAAGGATACATGGAACATGAGAAGGATGTATTAACAAAGGTGACTGAACTTCGCTCTTCTTGGTCAAAAGCTTCTTCTGTAACAGAAAAAGCCCAATTAGATAATGAATTATCTGGCACTCTAAAAACAATTATGGCTATATCAGAAAATTATCCTGATTTAAAATCTAATCAGAATTTTTCTGAACTTCAGGAGGAATTAAGAAATACTGAAAACAAAATTTCTTATGCTCGTCAATTCTATAACGATAGTGTTACATTATATAATACTAAATTAGAGGTTTTTCCATCTAATATAATTGCATCAATATTTAAATTTAAACCAGAATTATTCTTCGAAGTTGATAACCCAGATGCAAAGAAAAATGTAAATGTAAAATTTTAGTTTTTAAATTTTGTAGTGGGCTAAATAATACTATTTTAGCCCACTATTATTAAATATTAAAGAGGTGATAAAAATTGTACGAAGATATTAAAAAGAATAAAATAAAAACTGGTTTTATTATTTCACTTTTTATTATTGTGATAACATTAGTCAGTTATTATATTTGTAACGCATTTGATCTTGGTTCTTATTCTATATTATTTGCCGTGCTTATTTCAATTTTGTTAACGTGGACTTCCTATTTTTATAGTGATAAAATTATTTTATCATTAAATAGAGCTAGACCTGCAACACATGAACAAGATCAAAAATTATCAAATATATTAGATGCATTAGTTATTTCATCAGGTTTAGAATACAAACCCAAATTATATGTTATGGATGATCCTCAATTAAATGCTTTTGCAACTGGAAAAAATCCAAAAAATTCTGTAATTTGTGTAACAACCGGACTTTTAGATAATCTTGATTATTATGAATTAGAAGGTGTTATAGCACATGAATTAGCTCACGTGAAAAATTATGATATACTATTATCCGCTATAGTTACAGTGATGGTTGGTTTGCTAGTTATGTTGTCTGATGTTTTTACTAGAACAATGTTTTATGGAAAAAGAGATAGAGATAGCGATAGCAAGGGTAATTCATTATTAATGATTATCGGATTAGTCCTTCTAATACTTTCTCCTATCTTTGCAAATTTAATGAAATTAGCTTTATCAAGGCGAAGGGAATTCCTTGCAGATTCAACAGCTATACAATTTACAAGAAACCCAGATGGATTAATATCTGCCTTAAAAAAACTGGATTCTGATTCTCATATTTTAAAAACTGCAAATAAAGCAACATCACATATGTATATAGTTAATCCAGTAAAAGCTACACAAAAAAGACAAAAAACAAGTATAATGTCAACTCACCCATCAATTGATGATAGAATTGAAGCTTTAGAAAATCTTAAATAAACAGAACAAAAGAGGCATAATTGATATTATCAAACAATTTAAATTTTTCCATGCCTCATCTTTATTCGTGCGTCAAAAATTTTTTAGATTTTTGACGCATTAATTTAGGGCGTAGCCCTTTTTATATAATAGGTAATTGTGAAAATTTCTATTATATAAAAACAGCGCAAATTATTAAATTTAAAAATCTAATAATTTGCGCTTAACTTTTATGTTAAAATAATAAAAATTTTTATATCGTATTGTTTTTCGATAAATCCCTACTTTTCAGTTCTCAATTCTAGTTCTAATAATTATTCTTAAACATATTATTTATTAGGAGGTTAGTTATTTATGTATCAAGATTATAATAATATGTACAATCAATATTATGGATTTATGGAGCCCCCTTCATATAGACACTACCAGAATCCACAGACTAATGATGAAATAGTTTCTTTCAATCAATCGGTTGAATTGATAAGGAAATCTATAACGAACGAACACGATGATGATAATTTGTTCGAAGATATAATAAAAAATGCTCCATCAGAAAAAGAAAAAAAATTACTAATATCAATGAAGAATGATACGAAAAAACATATTTTTATACTAAAAAATATATACTACAAATTTACGGGACAAATGCTTCCTCAAGAAAATTATAATATAAATCCTACTCCACCAGTTTCCCCTTCAAATAATTCAAATAATTCAAACAATGCTGCATTATACAGAGAGAAATTAGAAAAGACATTCTTAGATAATTTAGATTCTATAATTAATTATAGGAGAATAATGGGTGCTATGCCTGATGAGGAAAGTTATGTTCAAATTATGTCAATTCTTACAGATAAAATTAGACATAGTAATTTATATAATTATTTAATTTGTAAAGCACGCTAATTTTTCTCCCTAAAATACTTAGTGAAATTAAATTTACATGCAAATACCTGTTATTTTTACATATTTGCATGTAAATTTTGTTTACATATTTATTTTATGTAAATTAGATGAATGTTTTTTATTTAATTCTTATATGTAATAAACCCGCAACAATATCTAATTGGTTATAATCCAAAATTGCACCTTTTAGATTATTAATATCTATGATTATACCATCTAAGATAGATGTACTCAAATCAATCCCTTTTAAATTTGTTTTAAATAATATAACTTCTTTTAAACTGCAATTATCAAAACTAACACAAAGAAAACTATTTTCTTGCATATTAGCATTATCTAAATTTGTATTATTCCATACAACCTTTTTTTGTTTGGCAGCATAAAAATTTGTAAAATTAAATATAGATTTTTCAATCCTAACATTCTCAAGAAAAGTATCTGTAAAATCTGTCCCTGTCAATTTACAATTAATAAATGTAACTTTTTTAAAATTACTATTTGTAAAATTAATATTTGACAAATCACAGTTCTCAAAGACAACGTTATAGAAAAAGCTGTTATTAAATATAGATTTACTTAAATTAATATTAATAAATTTACTATTAGTAACTTCTATGTTGGAATTTGATTGATTTTGTGTTTCAATATTTTTAAATTCGAAATTATTTATTTCTCTTTCTTCTTTCTGATATAAATTAAATATTTCTATCAAAGCATCCCTATCGATGATTTTCTCCATATCTTCAACCCCTTTTTTAATGCTATATAATAGCCCTCAAAATAGAGGGCTTATTCTTTTTATTTATTTTATTAAACTCAACATTCTTTCTAAATCATCATTTGAATTATATTCTATTATAATTTTACCCTTTTTCTTTCCTGGATCTAATTTAACCTTTGTTCCGAAAAAACTTTGAAAATTATCCTCAATATCCTGAAATACTGCCATAAATCTTTTATCTTTTTTAGGTAACTCCTTTTTAACCTTCATGTTTTTCTCTAGACTCTTTACAGATTGCCCTTTCTCAATAATTCTCAGTGCCAATTGGTATTGTTTTTCTCCATCTGGTTCAGATAAAATAGATTTACAATGAGATTCTGTAATTTTTCCATCTAAAACTAAATCTATTACCCTACTATCTAAATTTAAAATACGTAATGTATTAGTTATAGTACATCTACTTAAACCTATTATATTAGCCAATTCTTGTTGTGTAAGATTGTATTCTTCGATTAATAATTTAAAACCTCTTGCTTTCTCTATAGGATTTAAATCTTCCCTTTGTATATTTTCAATCAATGCTATCTCCTTATTCTTCCTCTCATCTTCACTAGTTATTATACAAGGAACTTCCGCTAATCCCGCTTTTTTTGCTGCTCTCCATCTTCTTTCACCTGCAACAATTTCATAATAATTATCCTTTTTTATTACTAATATTGGTTGAATTATTCCATATCTTTTTATTGATTCAGCAAGTTCTTCTAAACTCTCACTATCAAATTTTCTTCTTGGTTGATTCTTATTTGGTTCAATATCTATTACCTTTATTTTATATATTTTATCCTCATTTAATTTATCATTTTTTTTATTTTCTTGTATTACTGTTGATTCAAATAATGCGTCCAAACCCTTTCCTAAACCTGTTTTTTTTGTCATAAATATCATCCTTTCTCTATTTTAACTATTAATTCTTATAAACTCCTTAGTAAATTTTTCATAACTTTTTGCCCCTTTTGATTTTGGATCATATAGACAAATTGGCATCCCGTAACTTGGTGCTTCACTCAATTTAACATTCCTTGGTATTACCGTCTTATAAACTTTATCTTCGAAATATTTCTTTACTTCTTTAACAACCTGATTCGATAAATTTGTCCTCATATCATACATTGTAAGTAAAGCTCCTTCTATTTTTAATTCCTTATTTAAATGTTTTTTTACTAAATTTATTGTATTTATAAGTTGTCCTAATCCTTCCAATGCATAATATTCACATTGAATAGGTATTAATACACTATCAGATGCTGTGAAAGCATTTAATGTTATCAATCCTAACGAAGGAGGACAATCAATAATGATAAAATCAAAGTTATCCTTAATTTTATCTATTTTCTCTTTTAATCTTTGCTCTCTAGACATCATCGATACTAATTCTACTTCGGCACCAGCAAGATTAATATTTGAAGGACAAACTCTTAAATTTCTTATTTTAGCTCTTTTAATCACTTCATCAAATTCCACTTCATTAATCAAAACATCGTATGTTGAGAGTTCATCATCTTTTTCAATTCCTACCCCACTAGTGGCATTCCCTTGTGGATCTAAATCAATTAATAGAGTATTATAACCTTTTTTTGCTAATACAGTGCTTAAATTTATTGATGTAGTAGTTTTTCCAACTCCCCCTTTTTGATTCGCAATCGATATTATCTTTCCCAAAACGCCCTCGCTTTCTTTACATAATATTAAATATTTTATGTTATGTAATTTAATGGTTTATAAAAACAAAGTGAATAATTTTTATAATCAACTATTTTTATTATTCTTTTGTTTGCATATTAATAATATAATTTTATTACAGATATGTCAAGTTTTTTTCTTTATTTTATCATTTTTTTGTTACAAGTTTTCTATATAATGGGATTTTTCCTTGGAATACCAGCCTTCCTAGGATATTGAGTACCAGTCTTTCTTACTTTTTTTATAATAATAATGTTTCTTTCAATATCACTATCTGGAAGAAAATACCTTTCAATATTGATAACTCTCCCTCCTAAAATATTAATAGCTTTTTTTGCGGAATTTATTTCATCCCCAATATTACTCCCCTTCATACAAATACATTTTCCACCAATTTTCACAAATGGCAACATATATTCAACTAATACATTTAGTGGAGCAACAGCTCTTGATACCACATTATCAAATTTCTCACGATAATCATTATTCATTGCTAAATCTTCTACCCTACTATGAATTAGTTTTATGTTTTTTAAATTAAGTTGTTTAACAACCTCTTCTAAAAATATTATTCTCTTATTTAAAGAGTCTACTAATGTATAATTATTAACTTCCCCATTTAATATATTTAATGGAATACCTGGAAATCCTGCTCCTGTACCAATATCAATGATACTCTCGTTTTTTTTAATAAATTTCTCTACTATTAAAGAATCTATAAAATGTTTATGTATGAAATCATCTGGCTCTACAATTGAAGTTAGATTTATATTCTTATTCCATTCACATACTAAATTCATGTACTTATATAAAGATTCCACCTTTTCATTATTTATTTCTATATTAATTTTTTCTAATTTTTCCTTTAAAATACTACTAAATTCATTTAATTTCATAAATTCCTCCTTATTTATTTGATTGTAGATATATTAATAAAACTGAAATATCTGCAGGGGAAACCCCTGATATTCTTGATGCTTGTCCTACTGATGTTGGACGAATTTTATCCAATTTCTGCCTTGCTTCCAATCTCAAACCTTTTATTTTACTATACTCTATATCTTTTCTAATAATTTTTCTCTCCAATTTTTTAAATTTTTCCACTTGCTCTTCTTGTAATTTTATATATCCTTCATATTTAATTTGAATTTCGACCTGTTGTTTTTCTCTCTTTGTTAAATCTATATTCATACCATTATCAAGCTTTTCAATAATACTATAGTTAATCTCAGTTCTCCTTAACAAATCAGATAATTTTACACCTGTATTAATTTTTGATGACTTATTATCCTCTAATATTTTATTTACACTATCTGTTGGCTTTATTACCTTTTCCTTTAATCTTTTGATTTCTATTTCTATTCTTTCCTTTTTTCTAAGGAATTTTTCATATCTTTCATCTGATATTAATCCTATTTCATGACCTATCTTAGTTAACCTTAAATCAGCATTATCTTGTCTTAATAATAGTCTATATTCAGCTCTTGAAGTCATCATCCTATAAGGTTCATTTGTCCCCTTTGTCACTATATCGTCTATCAAAACCCCTATATATGCCTCACTTCTATCTAATATTAATTGTTTTTTATCTTTAATTTTTAAACTCGAATTTATTCCCGCAATTAAACCTTGTGCAGCAGCCTCCTCATAACCAGAAGTTCCATTTATCTGTCCTGCAAAAAACAATCCATCTATACTTTTATGTTCTAATGTAAGTTTTAATTCTGAAGGGTCAATACAATCATACTCTATAGCATATGCAGGCCTCGTAAACTCTGCATTTTCAAGACCTCTAATCGTCCTATACATTTGTATCTGTACATCCTCTGGAAGGGACGAACTCATACCTTGAATATACATTTCCTCAGTTTCTTCCCCCATAGGTTCAACAAAAACTTGATGTCTCTCTTTATCACTAAATCTAACAACTTTATCCTCAATTGAAGGACAATACCTAGGACCCGTTCCCAATATTTCACCAGCATACATAGGTGATCTTTTTAAATTTTCTCTTATAATCTTATGAGTTTCTTCATTAGTATAAGTTAAATAACATGGTAATTGTTTTTTTGAGGTAATATTTTCACTTTCAAATGAAAATAATTCACTATTTTTATCTCCTTCTTGAACTTCCATCTTTGAAAAATCTATAGTATTTTTATTAATCCTAGCAGGCGTACCAGTTTTAAATCTATTAAGCTTTATGTTTAACCTATTTAAACACTTTGATAATTCCTTTGCAGAGAATACGCCATCTGGTCCACTTTCAAAAGAAATTTCCCCAATATGAATTTTTCCTTTTAAATATGTACCTGTTGCTAATATAACAGTTTTTATATTATAAATTGCACCTATATTTGTTTTTATTGATTTGATTTTATTTTTATCTACAACAATATCAATAATCTCTGCTTGTTTAACACTCAAATTCTCTTGATTTTCCAATGTATATTTCATTTTTGATTGATACTTCTTTCTATCAGCTTGCGCTCTTAATGAATATACCGCCGGACCTTTAGATGTATTTAACATTCTAACTTGTGTAAAAGATTTGTCAATATTCTTTGCCATTTCTCCTCCTAAACAATCAATTTCCCTTACAAGATGTCCCTTTGAACTTCCACCAATATGTGGATTGCAAGGCATATTAGCAATTGCTTCTAAACTTATTGAAAAAATAACAGTTCTCATTCCCATCCTTGCTGCAGCAAGAGCAGCTTCACATCCTGCATGCCCTGCCCCTATTACCGCTACATCATATTCTCCCGCATAATGCTCCATCTATTTTACCCCCTTTTTTATTAAACTTTTTAGTTCTATGAGAAACAAGAATTTTTGTTTGCAATTATTATAGTTTTTATTTACTTTCCTAAACAAAATTTAGAAAATATTTTATTAATTATATCCTCTGAAACACTCTCCCCTGTGATATTATTTAAATTTTCAAGTGCCTCTTTTATATATATTGATACTATATCAATTTGCATATTTTTATTAATTTCATTTGCAGCTTTTTTAATATTATGTAAACAATCTTCTATTTCTCTTTTATGTCTTATATTTGTTATAATCGTTCTATCTTC
This sequence comes from Clostridia bacterium, assembly GCA_030539155.1. Lineage (GTDB taxonomy): Bacteria > Bacillota > Clostridia > TANB77 > CAG-508 > JAUNSP01. The sequence continues at coordinate 13,468 of JAUNSP010000018.1, read as the reverse complement.
TGCTTCTATATCTTTTAAATTATACATTTTTTCAATTTTTTGATATAATTTATCAATTCCCTTTTTGCTTTGCGCAGATAATTCTATTACATTATCGTATTTTTGCATATTCAATTTAAAATTATTTTCATTTTTATCAATTTTATTCAATACTATAATACTTTTTTTACTTTTAATCTTATTCAATAATTCCAAATCCTCTTTTGTCATCTCTTTTGAAATATCAAACATTACTATTACTAAATCTGCATTTTTCAAACTTTGTAAAGCTTTCTGTACACCTATTTCTTCAATCTCATTTTCTGTATTTCTAATTCCTGCCGTATCTATTAGTTTTAAACATATTCCATTAATATTTACATATTCCTCAATAGTATCCCTAGTAGTCCCCTCAACATCACTTACAATCGCTCTTTCTTCATCTAGAATTGCATTTAAAAGTGAGGATTTTCCAACATTTGGTTTGCCAATTATTACTGTTTTTATCCCATCTTTTAATATTTTCCCATTATCAAATGAATTCTTTAATATTGTTAAATTATTAGAAATTTTATCTAAAATGCTTAATATCCTAGTATTTGTAACTCCCTCAATGTCATATTCCGGATAATCTATCGTGGCCTCAATGTCTGATAATATGTCTAATATTAAATCCTTTATTATTTTTATTTTTTTTGCTAAACCACCTTCTAATTGATTAATAGCTGCCCTTGATTCTTTTTCAGTTTTAGAGTTAATAATATCTATTATTGATTCAGCCTGAGTTAAATCTATTCTCCCATTTAAAAAAGCTCTTTTTGTAAACTCTCCTGGTTCAGCAAGTTTTGCACCATTATTAAGACATTGTTCTAATATTAATTTTTCTACAACTACCCCTCCATGAGAATTTATTTCACACATATCTTCCCTTGTATAACTTTTAGGATTTTTAAAGAAAGTTACAAGTACTTCATCTATTTTTTCTAAATTATTAGTATTAATTATATAACCATATTTCATTGTATATCCTGGTATTTTATCATATTCTATATTCTCCTTCATCCTAAATATTTTTCTTAAGATTGAAAAGGTATCCTTTCCACTCATTCTTATTATGCCTATTCCTCCAGCCCCTGTGGCCGTAGAAATAGCTGCTATTGTATCCATTTTACCACCCCTATTATTTATTAAATTATTTATTTATAACATAATAAAGTCAAAGTTTGAAAATCAGTTTAAAACGCGTTTTTAAACTAAAATCTGAACTTTGACTTCTGATTTTTTAATTTAAATTAATTATTACATATTTTTTCTATAACAAGCCTTCTATTTGGCTCTTCCCCAATACTATGAGTTCTTATTCTTTTATTATCTTGCAACCTTGAATGTATAATCTTTCTCTCATAAGCTGACATAGGTTCTAAAGTAACACTCTTACCAGTTTTATATACTGTTTTTGAAATTTTATCTGCTAACTCTTTTAATGTTTTCTCTCTTTTTTCCCTATACTCCTCTATATCTACTATTACCCTTATTCTTGGATTAATATTTTTATTTACTATTGAAGATACAATAGTTTGAAATGATTGTAAACATTCCCCTCTATGTCCTATTAAAAATCCTAATTCTTTTCCTCTTAAGTTAACCTTAATACATCCATCTTCTATAATTGTATTTACTTCAATTTCACTTATATTTAATTTTTTAATAAAATCATAAATAAATTTTTCTGTTAATTTTTTAACATCCTCAATATTTTCCGTATTAACTTGATATTCCTTTTTTACTTTTTGTTTTTTTAATGTTAACTCAACTCTAACAACCCTTGGATTTAATATACTAAAAAAATTCTTTTTATTCTCTTCTAAGATCTTTATTTCAACCATGTCCCTTGAAACTTTTAATTCCTTTAATCCATTTTCTATTGCCTCATTTGTTGTTCTACCCTCAACAATAATCTTATCTTCCATTAATACTCTGCCTCCTATTTATTATCTTCTTTTAAAAATTTATTTATAAATAATCTTTCAATTATCATTAAAATATTACTCACTAACCAATATAAAGCCAATCCTAAAGGTGCTATAACTGCAATCGTTATGGACATCAAAGGCATCATAAATGACATATTCTTGCTCATCTGTTGCATAGCTTCTTCCTCACTAATATCCTTTTTGTCGTCTTTATTATCAACTTTTATAAGCTCTTTTTTATCTTCATCATTATTGTTAACTTCTATAATACTTTTTTTATCTTTATTATTAATATTCATACTTAATCTAATAGATATAAAAGATGACACAATATATAATATAGGTATAATATAAGTTCTTATATCTTCTAGATTTTGCGTTGGAACTTTACTTAAATCTATTCCTAAAAAATTCATATTTATATCAACATCCTGATTATCATTACCCCTCTTTTGGATAATTTCTATTTCAGAGTAAGCTGATTTCTGACCATTATTTTCTTCTAGGATTTCATTAGTATATTTTTCTATAACATTACTATCAATTTTTTTCATAAATGTAAGAGGACTTCTTACTACGTAAAAAACTGCAAGAATAATAATAATTTGTAATATAGAACTCAAACATCCACTGAAAGAACTAACTTTTTCCTGTTTATATAAACCCATTATTTCTTTATTCATTTTTTCAGGGTCACTTTTATATTTAAATTTTATCTCCTTCTTTTTTTCTTGAATAATAGTATTTTTTGCCATTGATTTTTGTTGTTTAATTGTAATTGGCAACAATATTATTCTCAAAAATATTGAAAAAATGATTAATGCTATTCCATAATTATTAAATAAATTATAAAAAAAGTTTAATACATAACCAAATAAATTTGCGAGCATCGTCATATCTTTTTCCCCCATTATTTTAAAGGATCATATCCCCCTTTTGAAAAGGGATTACACTTTAAAATTCTTTTTATTCCTAAAAAAATACCTTTTAAACACCCATATTTTTCAATTGCCTGAATCATATATTCTGAACAAGAAGGATAAAACTTACAGTTTATTCCCTTTTTTTCAAAAATTGGTGAAATGTTTTTCTTGTATTTTTTTATTAAAAAAATAATATTTTTTTTCATTTTTTTATTCCTATTTTTTCTAAAATATTTATCATATCAGATTTTATGTTAATAAAAGTTGCATTTTTTATATCAATATTTTTATTCCATAAAAAGACTAAATTATATCCATTTTCTATATTATCTTTTATTAATCTATAATTTTCCCTAATTAATCTCTTTATTTTATTTCTTTTTACTGCATTTGCTATATGCGTATTGACAGCTATTCCAATTTCATTATATAATTTATTATTCTTAGTATAATAAATTGTTATATAATTCCCTTTATAAAACCTTCCTTTTGACAAAACATATCTAAATTCATAATTTTTTTTTAGAGTTTTAATTTTTCTCATTTCTATCACTTTCCACTGTGCTATTATTTTACATAATTTATATATTATGCAAAATAATATAAGGTTTTTTAATCACAATTATGTATTTCTTTGTATTAAAAAACCCTTTTATTTATGCACTTATTTCTTTTCTTCCTTTTGCTCTTCTGGCTTTTAAAATATTTCTACCTGATCTAGTTTTCATTCTCTTCATAAAGCCATGTTCTTTTTGTCTTTGTCTATTTTTTGGTTGTAATGTTACTTTCATTATTTGCACCTCCCGAATTCTTTATAACCGTATACGGTATTTATTATTATAAACAACTTTTTATGTTATAGATTTTTTAACTTTTTCATAACATAAAAAAGTTTTGCCTTAAATTAATTGTAATTGCATACAAAAATCAAATAATTTTTGACACACGAACAAATATGTGGATATATATAATAAATTTTAACAAACTATTAAATTTTTTCTACTGACTGTATGCTAAACTTTTATACTATCCTGCAATTAGTAATCTCTAACATTATACACCATTTAGTATCTTTATGTCAAGAGATTTTTAAAATAAAAAATATTTAAATTTTTTTTGAAAATAATATTGACTATTTCATAACTTATTTGATATATTATAACGTAATGAACTACGTAAAAAATAAAAAAGATTAATGATTTTTCGGAAGGACTGAATAAAAAATGTCAAACAATGAACTAAAAGAACTACTAACCAAAGCTAAAGATTTATTAAAAGAGGAAATTACAAGTATTTCATATGATACATGGATAAAGAATTTAGAAATCTCAACTATCCGTAATAATATTATCACTTTGGTTTCTAGTACACCATATCAAAAAGAAATACTTGAATCTAAATATCATGATTTATTAGTTAATACTTTTAAATACTTAACTAACAAAGATTGTACAATTATCATAATAACAAATGATGAAAATAATACCAATAAAAATCAAATAAATGCAAGTGATATGAATTTTAAAAATTCAAACGATACCTTGAATCCTAGATATACATTTGACACATTTGTAGTTGGAAATAATAATCGTTTTGCACATGCCGCTGCTTTAGCTGTTGCGGAAGCACCTGCAACTTCATATAATCCATTATTTTTATATGGTGGAGTTGGTTTAGGAAAAACTCATTTAATGCATGCTATTGGAAATGAATTATTTAGGAATAATAGGGATATAAATATACTTTATGTAACCTCGGAAAAGTTTACTAATCAACATATTAACGCTATCAAAGATAATAAAAATGAAACTTTTAGAAATAAATATAGAAATATAGATATTCTTTTAATTGATGATATTCAATTTATTGCTGGAAAAAAGAGTGTTCAAGAAGAATTTTTCCATACTTTTAATACTCTAAAAGATACTGGTAAACAAATCATTATATCTAGTGATAAACCTCCAAAGGATATACCTGAATTAGAGGAAAGATTAAAGACTAGATTTGAATGGGGTCTTATTGCAGATATTTCAAATCCAGATTATGAAACCCGTTTAGCAATTTTAAGAAAAAAGGCTCAATTAGATAATATAATAATTGATGACCTAATTTTGTCAAATATCGCTACTAGGATAACTTCTAATATTAGAGAATTAGAAGGCGTTTTAAATAAATTAATTGCAAAATCATCTCTGACAAATAGTCCAATTACTATGCAAATGGCGGAAAAGGCAATAAATGATATTGTATCTTTGCAAGATAAGGTAATCTCCGCAGAATTAATTCAAGATGTTGTTGCAAAATATTTTAACATTAGTTCAAAGGAATTAAAGGGATGTAAACGTTCAAATGATATAGCATTTCCACGACAGATTGCAATGTACCTATGTAGAAATGTAGCACATATGTCTTTACCTCAAATAGGAAAAGATTTTGGGAAGAGGGATCACTCAACCGTAATGCATGCTTGTAAAAAAATCGAAAACGAAATAAAAGAAGTTTCGAGTACAAAAATGATTGTGGAAAGTGTGAAAAACTTATTAACAACTGACAAATAGTATTTATATAAACAAATAGGATAATTTTAAAACTTTTGTGTTTGCGAAAAAGATGTTTGGACAAATCAAATCAAATTCTTCCTACGGAAGTAATTGATTAGATATACACAGGGGGTTGTTGATACACTGTTAATAAACTGTTGATAACTGGATTATTAACACAATGTTACAAGATGCTGTTGATAACTTTCTAACTTGTCCACAATAATATTAACATGAGTAACAATAGGGAAATAAACTATTCACATAGTTATCCACATTATCCACATATACTAATACTACTAATACTAAATATATTATATTATTAAAAGGAGTGAAGCAAAAATGAAAATAGTTTGTGAAAAAGAAAAATTGATTAAAGCACTTAATTCCGTAACAAAAGCGGTTGCTACTAAAACTACAAACCCAATATTAGAAGGAATACTAATTCAAACCAACAATAATGAAATAAAATTAACAACTTATGATTTAGAAATAGGAATTGAATATATTATAGATTCTGTTGTAGAGGAAGAAGGATCTACTGTAATAAATGCTACGATGTTTAGTGAAATAATAAGAAAATTACCAAATACAGAGATTAAAATTTATATAAATAATAAAAATTTATTAGTAATAGAATGTGAGGGATCATTATATAAGTTAGCAACTATGAATCCTGAGGAATTTCCAGAACTTCCTAAGATTAATGTAGAAAATTCAATAGATATGGAACAAAATTCTTTAAAGGATATGATTAGAAAGACAATATTTGCAGTAAGTAATGAAGAAAATAGACCAATATTTACAGGATGTCTATTTGAAGTAAAAAATAATAAGATAAATTTAGTTGCAGTTGATGGTTTTAGATTAGCATGGAGAGATAAATATTTAGAATCTAATTTAAATAATTTTACAGCAGTAATTCCTGGAAGGACATTGAATGAAATAAATAAGATAATAACAGATTCTTTCGATACTATAAAAATAGGAATATCAAAAAATCAAGCTTTATTTGAAATGGAAAATTGTAAGATTGTTACTAGATTATTAGATGGAGAATTTTTAAATTATTCTAGTGTGATTCCAGAAAACTGGGAGACTAGAGTAAGGGTTAATAAGAATAATATACAGGATTGTTTTGAAAGGGTAAGTCTAATATCTTCTTCTATAATGGAAAAAGAAAAAAAATATCCTGTAAAAGTTAGTATAGATATTGGAAAAATAACTATATCATGCACAAATCAAACTGGTGATGCAAAAGAAGAAATGTATGTTGAAACTGAAGGAAAAAATTTAGAAGTAGGTTTCAATCCAAAGTATTTTTTAGATGCATTAAGAGCAATAGATAATGAAGAAGTCTATATTAATTTTGGTACAAATATATCACCATGTGTTATAAAACCCGTAGATGAAGGGAATTACGTGTATATGATTTTACCAATTAGATTAAAAGAGGAAAATTAATAAATAATGGGTTATATGAGGCATTAATAAAGTTAATAAAAATGTTTAGAAAATAAAAATAAAGGTGGATTATCCACAAAAGAGGCACAAAATGTTAATAACTAATTTAAAAATAAAAAATTTTAGGAATTACAATGAGCAGGAAATTTCGTTAAATGAAAATATTAATATTTTTTATGGAGATAATGCACAAGGTAAGACTAATATAATAGAATCAATATATGTTGCATCTATAGGAAAGTCTTTTAGGACAAGTAAAGACAAAGAGTTAATAAAAATAAATGAAAAAATGGCTATAATAGAGATTGATTTTAAAAAGATAGATAGAAGTGGAAAAATAAAACTCATAATTGATGATAAAAAGAGTGTTTTCTTAAATGGTGTAAGATTAAAGAAACTCAGCGAATTATTAGGAAACTTAAATATTGTTACATTTATTCCGAGAGATATAAATATTTTAAAAGAGGGACCATCTGACAGAAGAAGATTTATTGATATGATGATAGGACAATTAAAACCAAATTACATTTATAATTTAAATATGTATTTAAAAGTACTGGAACAAAGGAATAATTATCTGAGACAAATAAAGTATGAAGGTAAAAAGGAAGATTTATTGGAAATTTGGGATGAGAAGTTAGCTGATTATGCAGAAAAAATTTCTGAATATAGAAAAATCTACATAGATAGGATAAAAGAAAAAATTACAGATATTCATGAAAATATTACAAATAAAACAGAAAAATTAAAGATTGATTATTCAACAACTTGTAGTAAAAAAAATGAATTCTTAAAGCAACTAAAAGATTGTAGAAAAATTGATATATTAAAAGGTTACACAACAAGGGGTATACATCGAGATGATTTTATGATATATTTAGATGGTAAAGAAGTAAAAATATATGGATCACAGGGGCAAAATAGGACTGCAATATTATCTTTAAAAATGACAGAACTTCAGGTAATCAAAGAGGAGATAGGTGAATATCCAATATTATTATTAGATGATTTTATGTCTGAGTTAGATAAAAAGAGAATAGATAATTTTTTATCTAATATAGAAAATATACAAGTTATTATAACTTGCACTGAAAAATTTTACGAAACAAATAACAAAAATATTAATAAATATAATTTTTACAAAGTTAATAATGGAAGAGTTGAGTTTGATTTAATAAGAGAAAGTTGTAATTTAGAAAGGAATGACAATAATGGGGAAGATGGAAAAATTTGAACATAAGTATGGTGCAGAACAAATCCAAGTTTTAGAAGGGCTAGAGGCAGTAAGAAAAAGACCAGGAATGTATATAGGAAGTGTATCAGTTAGAGGTTTACATCATTTAGTATATGAAATAGTTGATAACTGTGTTGATGAGGCTTTAGCAGGTTATTGTACACACATTAATATAAAAATTGAAAAGGGAAATATTGTAACAGTTGAGGATAATGGTAGAGGAATACCAGTTGAAACTCATCCTAAAACAGGTATATCAACAGCAGAAACGGTATATACAGTACTACATGCCGGTGGAAAATTCGGAGGGGACAGTGGATATAAAGTATCTGGTGGACTTCATGGAGTTGGCGCTTCCGTAGTAAATGCATTATCTAGTTGGGTTGAAGTAGTCATCCAAAGGGATGGTGGAATATTTGAAATGAGATTTGAGGGTGGAAAAACTGTTAAAAAATTACAAAGGATAGGAGACTCTAAAAAAACTGGAACAAAGGTAAGATTTTTAGCTGATGATACGATTTTTGAAACTTTAGAATATCAATATGAAGTATTAGATAATAGATTTAAAGAGATGGCGTTTCTAACAAAAGGGTTAAATATTACAGTTGAGGATTTAAGGGGTGAAACTCCTAAAAAAGCAGAGTATTGTTATGAAGGAGGACTAAATTCTTTCGTAGAATATTTAAATAAAAATAAAGAGAAGCTACATCCAAAGCCTGTTTATATAGAAAAAGATGGTGAAATTCCAGTTGAAATAGCATTTCAATATACTTCATCATATTCTGAAAATATATATACATTTGTAAATAATATTAATACCATAGAGGGAGGAACACATTTAGAAGGATTTAAAAGGGGGTTGACTAAGGTATTTAATGATTATGCAAAATCCCATAATATTTTAAAAGAGAAAGATGGAAATCTTCAAGGGGAAGATATTAGAGAAGGGATAACAGCAGTTATATCAGTAAAAGTTAAAGATCCCCAATTTGAAGGTCAAACTAAAACAAAATTAGGAAATAGTAATGTAACAGGTGTTGTTCAAAGTATGGTAAATGAAGCTTTATCAACATTTTTAGAAGAAAATCCTTCAGTTGCAAAGGCAATATTAGAAAAATGTATTAGTGCTTCGAGAGCAAGGGAAGCTGCAAGGAAAGCAAGAGAATTAGTAAGAAGAAAAAGTGCTCTTGAAACATCTACATTACCTGGTAAGCTTGCTGATTGTTCAGAGAAGAATGCTGAAGGATGTGAAGTGTATATTGTCGAGGGAGATTCAGCTGGCGGAAGTGCAAAACAAGGAAGAGACAGAAAATTTCAAGCCATCTTACCATTATGGGGTAAAATGTTAAATGTTGAGAAATCAAGAGCTGATAAAATATATGGAAATGATAAATTACAACCAGTTATATTAGCGGTTGGAGCTGGTATAGGAGCTGATTTTGATATTACAAAAATAAGATATGGTAAAATAATAATTATGGCGGATGCCGATGTTGATGGTGCCCATATCAGAACATTATTATTAACATTTTTCTTTAGATATATGAGACCTTTGGTTGAAAATGGAAATGTCTATTTAGCACAACCACCATTATTTAAATTATCAAAAAAAGGGATGAAAGATATATATTGTTATACAGATGAAGATTATGAAAACAAAATTAGGGAATTAGAAGAAAAAGGAATAAAAAGAGAATCTTTAGGAATTCAGAGATATAAAGGTCTTGGAGAGATGAACCCAGAACAATTATGGGAAACTACTATGGATCCTGACAGAAGAATATTAGTTAAGGTTACATTAGAAGATGCAATAAAAGCAGATGAAATATTTACAATTTTGATGGGTGACGAGATATTACCAAGGAGAGAATTTATTGAGCAAAATGCAAAATATGTTAAAAATTTAGATGTATAAGGAGTAGACCTTTTTATAAAATAGCACACAAACTAAGAAGATGTTTGTGTGCTATTATCAATAAAACTAATATTAATCTTCGGCTAAAACTAATATACATAATTACTAACCTAATATATATTACTATATAAATAAGCTATTCACCACATATATTAATCAGTCACTTGACTATAGATACACCATGCAATAGCTACATTCATCCTATAAGAGGACTAATAGAAACCACTACACAATATAAAGATAATCGTAACATCGAATATAGTACCTATAATGTAACCGCGTGTACACACAGCTTGCAGACAAGTAATATATTCTTATCGCCGACATACAAAAACCTATATAAAGATAAGCTTAAAATACATCTTTGCTCGAATAATAAAAAGCTAAATGAAATACAAAAACCTAATATTACTCTTAGTCCAACTAATATTAATCTTATAAAAATAGTGTTAACAAAAAAATAAATTTTTATTCATCTTATTTTACATAATACAAAATTTTTTATTAGTAATTATATAAAAATAATCACTAATAAATATTGTTTACCATAAAGTTATTACAATTAGTGTCGGAAATAGTCGAAAAATGTCGATAAAAAGTGGAAAAATTTTACAAAAAATACTAGACAAAACATATAAAAGAGATTATAATAAGATTTAAACAAAGAGGAGGTGAGTATTAAAACAGAGATTAGTTCAATTCAAGAATGGTTGCCATACCAAAGTATTTGTAACAATGGCATAATCAAATTAAAAAATTCAACCTATATAAAAATCATAAAGGTAATTCCAATTAATTTTAATCTTAAATCGGAATTAGAAAAACAGTCAATTTTAAATTCATATAAAATCTTTTTAAAAACTTGTGGATTCAATATACAAATTTTAATCCAAAGTAAAAAAGAAGATTTATCTAAACAAGTATCCAAAGTAAAAGAAAATCAAAAAAAAGAAAGTGAAGAATTAAAAATTATTTCAGAAAATTATATTAATTATATTAAAGAATTAAATGAGAGAAATAATTCATCTTCAAAAAATTTTTATATTTTAATAAAAAAAGATGTTCTAATAAATAGTGTAGAAAAGGTTGTAATTGATGAATTAAATGATAATTATTTAAAAATAAAAGAGTGCTTGTCACGTTGTGGTAATGTAGTAACTGATATCAATCAAAAAAAAGAGGTTGAAAAAATAATAAGATCATTTTTTTAATAAGTGAAAGGAGGAATAATTATAATAAAAAATTTTTTAAGTAAAAATAAAAAAGAAATAAAAAAAAGTGAATTAGAACAAGGTTTTTTTTCAGAACAGGATTTTTTAAGTCCATCTTATATCAATTTAGAAAATCCCAAATACATTGAAATAGAAAACAAATACTATTCTGGAATAGTAATTGTTAATTATAATCGAGAGCAAAATGATTTGATTTTGAAAAATATAATTGATTCAAATATTAATTTAAATATATCTTGTTTTTATGAAAAACAGGATACTTATAAGACAATAAAAGATTTAACATATCATATTGGAAATAATGGACTAAATTTAAAACAAAGTAATGAATCAAGACAGGATATAGAAATAGTGGCATCTTCATATAACGATGCGAAATATATTAGAAAACAAATGCAGGTAAATAATGAGGATTTATATTTTTTGTATAATTATATAATGATTTTTTCAAAAGATAAAAATGAACTAGAATATCTATTAAACAAAGTAGAGGGGATTATTCAAAGTAGGGGAATGCAAACAAGGAGGACGTATTTTAGACAAGAACAGGCATTTTTATCTTGTATTCCTACAATGATTAATAAGGAAGAGTTAAAAGTAATTGGAAAAAGAAATATTTTAACTTCAAGTTTAGTATCTACATATCCCTTTATATCATCTTCAATATTTGATGAAAATGGTATATTTATGGGGATTAACATTAATAATAATTCATTAGTTTTTATAGATAGATACGATGCAAATAAATATAAAAATTCTAATATGTGTATTTTTGGGACAAGCGGTGCAGGAAAATCTTATTACACAAAACTAATTATTTTAAGATGCAGAATTCAAAAAATATCACAGTATATAATAGACCCTGATAGGGAGTATGTAAATATTTGTAAAAGATTAAATGGAACTTTAATTAAAATAGGTCCAACGTCAAATACACATATAAATATTTTAGATATAAGAAAAGAATCAATAGAAGATAGTGAGAGTGGATATTTAGCAACAAAGATTGGAAAATTAATTGGATTTTTTAATTTAATATTCGGAAATATAAATGAAGAGGAAAAAGGAGAACTAGAAGAGATTTTGATAAGGGTTTATAACAAAAAAGGTATTACTTTTGATGATGGGAGTTTATATAAAAATTCAAAATTTAAAAATAGTAAAGAAATGCCCATTTTAGAGGATTTATATAATGAATTGGAAAGTGAAGAAAAATATCGTAATTTTAAGATAAAATTAATTCCATTTATAAAGGGGTCCCTTAATTTTTTTAATAATTATACAAATATAGAATTAAAAAATAAATTAATAGTTGCTGATGTTTATGAATTAGGTGAGGAAAATTTAAAATATGGAATGTATTTATTTACTGATTTATTTTGGGATAAAATTAAATATGATAGAAGTGAGAGAAAGGCTATATACATAGATGAGATATGGAGATTAATAGGAGTAACATCCAATAAAAATGTTGCCAGTTTCATTTATAAAATTTTTAAAACGATTAGAAAATATGGTGGAAGCGCAGTCGCAATTACACAGGATATATCAGACTTATTTAGTTTAGAAAATGGTACGTACGGAAAAAGTATTTTAAATAATTCAAGTATAAAGAGTTTCTTTTCATTGGAAGAAGAAAATATAAAAGTTCTAGAAAAATATGCAAATTTATCTGAAAAAGAAAAGATAGAAATAAAATCTTTAAAGAGAGGTGAAACATTAATGTTTGTTGGGAATGATCATGTATTGGTTAAAATAGAAGCAAATGAGTTAGAAGATAAAGTAATAAGGTCAAAGGGGGAATATATTGAAAAGAGTATTAATAGCTATAGATAATTATGAACTATACAATAATATAAAAAAAGAAATTGATAATATAGAAATTGTTTCAAAAGATATAATATATCGAGAGGGAGTTTTGGAGTTTTTAGAGGATGATAATAAAATTAATTATGTAATCCTAAATGAAAAAATTATTGGTGAAATAAAGCAGGAAAAACTATTAAAAAAAATAAAGGAAATTAATAAAAAAATTAAAATAATTTTTTTATCACAAAGCCAAGAATATGGGCATTTAGTAGATTTTAATATAGAGGAATTTAATATTAAAAAAATTAATACGATAATTAATTGGAATTTTGTTAAAGAAAATAAAGAAAAAGTAGAATATTTAAAAAATACAAGTTTAAATAAAAAAATAGAAAACAA